>DASTAI010000161.1:0-22483 GCA_035712865.1 Solirubrobacterales bacterium | reverse complement strand
CGACGCGACGGCCCGCCTCGGGGCGCTCATCGCCGTCGCCGAGGGCATCTCGGCTGCGAGCGCGGCCCCGGCCGCCGCCGAGGCCCAGGCTTAATCGCCCCCTTAGGGGTCTATGGCTATGCTGCCGCCTCTGTGAGCCGGGGATTCTTCTCCAAGCGGAACATGGCGATCCTCTTCGGGGCGACACTCGTCCTGCTGGTCGCGATCACGGCTGTCGCAATCGGGGTCGGCCACCCCAGCGTCCCCTCGGACGATGTCGCCGTGGTGGACGACGACGCGGTCGCCGTGCCTGGGCTCTGGGAGGACGGCGTGATGAGCAAGACGAACTTCAACAGGTTCCTGCTCCAGACCGCCAAGCAGAACAACCTGCAGCAGGTCCCGCAGACGAGTGACCCGCAGTACGAGCAGCTCAAGACTCAGGCGATGCAGAGCGCGCTCCAGATCGGCTGGATCGTGGGCGAGGCCCACCGTCAGGGCCTCGAGTTCACCGACACCCAGGTCCAGCAGTCGGTGCAGCAGATCAAGTCGCAGTTCAAGACCCAGCAGGCGTATGAGCAGGCGCGCGACCAGGCCGGCCTGACGGACGCCGATGTCGTCCAGCGGGCCAGGCTTCAGCTGATCCAGAACAGGATCCAGCAGGACATCCAGAACAGCGTCGGCACGGTCTCCGACAGCGATGCCCGGGACTACTACGACGCCAACAAGCAGCAGTTCACGCAGCCGGCGAAGCGGACGATCCGGATCATCCAGAACAAGGACGCGAACCAGGTGAACCAGGCGCTGCAGGCGCTCCAGGCCGACCCGTCCCCGGCCAACTGGAAGAAGGTCGCCGCGCAGTACTCGACCGACACGACCTCCAAGGACAAGGGTGGACTGCGGACCGATGTCGTGCCCGGCAGCTTCCAGCAGCCACTCGACGATGCGATCTTCAAGGCCCCGACCGGCCAGATTCAGGGCCCGGTCACGACCCCGACCGGCACCTTCATCTTCGAGGTTGAGACCGCCACCCCCGAGACCGTCCAGGGACTTGACGACACGGTCCCCAGCTCGTCCGGCGGGGCCCCGCAGAAGGTCAGTGACCAGATCAAGGCCCAGATCAAGAGCCAGCAGCAGCAGGAGGCGCTCTCGAGCTTCGGCACCCACTTCCAGGACTACTGGACGAACCTGACACAGTGCGCCAGCGACTACGTGGTTGCCGGCTGCGACAACTTCAGCGGCGGCGGCCCGACGTGCGATCCGGACAAGGTCGCCCAGCAGCCTGGTGGCCAGGGCACCGGTTGCCCGGCGCCGGTCTTCGCCAGCTGCCAGGAGGGATCGGCGGCCACCGGCGGCCAGGCGGGCCAGCTCCAGTGCACCGGCTCGGGCCCCACCCCGGGCGCTCCCGGCTCCTTCAAGCCGTTTCTCCCTGTGGTCGGAGGCGCGCCACAGGGGCCGCATCCGGCCGGCGCCGGCTCCTCGGCGGGCGGCGGCAGCAGCCTCTCGATCCCCGGTCTCACCGGCGGCGGATAGAGGGACGGGATTACCTCGAAGCCCTAAGGCACCTCGACGAGGTGACCCGCAGGCTGCGCCGGGAGTGCCCGTGGGACCGCGAGCAGGACGCGCGGTCGATCGTCCCGCACACGGTTGAGGAGGCCTACGAGCTGGCCGACGCCGCCGACGCCGACGACACGTCGGCGATGGTCGACGAGCTGGGCGACGTGCTCTTTCAGGTCATGTTCCTCTCCCTCCTGCTCGAAGAGCGGGGCGAGGGCGACCTGGCCGCGGTGGCCGAGTCGTGCGCGGCGAAGCTGATCCGCCGCCATCCCCACGTCTACGGCGATCGCGATCTCGAGACCGCGGGTCAGGTCCTGGCGCAGTGGGAGGAGATCAAGCGCGACGTCGAGGGGACCGGCGAGCGGGAGCCGCTCGAGGGCCTGCCCGACAACCTGCCGTCCCTGCTCTACGCCCGCAAGGTGCTGCGCCGGATCGACCCCGAGGGATCCTCATCGGAGCAGAAGCCCGGCGGACCGGCTGCGGACCCCGCCGAGCGCGACGAGGCCGAGCGCCTGGTCGGCGAGCTCCTGCTCGAGGCGGTCCGGGCCGCTGGGCGGCTGGGAGTCGATCCCGAGCTCGCCCTGCGCCAGGCCACGCGGCGTCTCGCCGGCGACGCTCGGTAGCTTCCTGCGTCCATGGCGACGATCGAGAGCATTCACGGCCGGCAGGTGCTCGACTCGCGAGGCAACCCGACCGTGGAGGCCGAGGTGGTGCTCGACTCGGGCGCCCGCGGCCTGGCGATCGTTCCCTCGGGCGCGTCGACAGGCGAGTTCGAGGCCGTCGAGCTGCGGGATGGAGGCGAGCTCTGGGCCGGCAAGGGCGTCTCCAAGGCGGTCGCCGCCGTGAACACGGAGATAGCCGACGCCCTCACGGGGGCGCGCGCCGCCGAGCAGTCGGCGCTCGACCGGACGATGATCGAGCTCGACGGCACCTCCAACAAGGGCCGCCTCGGCGCCAACGCGATCCTCGGCGTCTCGCTCGCGATCGCCCGAGCCGCGGCCGCCGACATCGACCAGCCTCTCTACGACTACTTCGCGGACCTCTACTCGGCGACGGGCGCCAAGGACGCCGGACCGGCCGAGCTCCTCCCGGTACCGATGCTGAACGTTCTCAACGGAGGAGCCCATGCCGACAACTCGGTCGACTTCCAGGAGTTCATGGTCGTCCCCTCCGGCGCGCCGACCTTCGCCGATTGCCTCCGGATCGGCACCGAGGTCTACCAGGCGCTGAAGAAGAGGCTCGGGGCCGAGGGGCTCTCGACGGGGCTCGGCGATGAGGGAGGCTTCGCTCCGAATCTGAAGTCCAACCAGGCGGCACTCGACTTCCTGATCGCCGCCATCGAGGATGCCGGCTATGCCCCCGGCGACGACGTGGTGGTCGCGCTCGACCCCGCCACCAGCGAGCTCTACGAGGACGGCTCCTACGTCCTGGAGCACGAGGGCCGGACCCTGACTCCGGCGGAGATGGCCGACTACTGGCACGACGTTCGCGCCCGCTTCCACGTCGTCTCGATCGAGGACGGCATGGATGAGGAGGACTGGGACGGCTGGAAGGCGCTGACGGAGCGGATCGGAGATCTCTGCCAGCTTGTCGGCGACGACCTCTTCGTCACCAATCCCGAGCGGCTTCGGCGCGGGATCGAGCAGGGCGTGGCGAACTCGATCCTGATCAAGGTCAACCAGATCGGCACGCTGACCGAGACGCTCGAGGCGATCCAGGTCGCGCGCGACGCCGGCTACACCACGGTGATCTCACACCGCTCGGGCGAGACCGAGGACACGACCATCGCCGATCTCGCCGTCGCCACCAACTGCGGGCAGATCAAGACCGGTGCTCCGGCCCGCTCCGACCGCGTGGCCAAGTACAACCAGCTCCTGCGCATCGAGGAGCGGCTCGGCGACCGCGCCCGCTTCGCCGGCGCCTCGGCCTTCGCCCGCTAGACCTGCCTTACGACCTCGGGGGGTGGCGCACCGCGAGGAATGCCCGCCCCGACGGCGAATCGGGGGGCATGGCGCAACGGCGACGAGTGCGCAGAAAGTCCGGCCCGAGCCGGATCCGCTGGGACAAGCTCGGCCGGATCGTGCTCGTCCTGGTCCTCTTCTTCGTGCTCGTCTCGTACCTGAACCCGCTCGTCAACCTGATGCAGGCGTGGCAGGGCTCGAAGTCCAGCAACGAGCAGCTCGCCCAGCTCAAGCAGGAGCGGACGCAGCTGCGGGAGCAGTTGCGGGACGTCTCGAGTCCCGCGGCGCTCGAGCGCGAGGCCCGTCGCCTGGGCATGGTCAAGCCCGGCGAGCACGCCTACATCGTGCACGGGCTGGGCGAGAACTGACCCCTGAGCGGCGCTTAAGGCGCCTGCCGTGTAGTCCGCGGATATGATTCCGCGCCCGCGCGCGCGGCATGTGGCTGTGCGCGTTTTGTGTGACTTGAGCCGATGAGTACGAGCCAGTACCTGCTCGGCGCGGCGGAGCTGGCGGTGATCGCGACCGCTCTCGGCCTAGGCGCCTACCACCTACGAGCCCTGCTCGTGCCAGCCTGGACGGGGGCGTTGGCGCGCCTGGCCGAGGTCGTGATCGGCTTCTCGATGCTGATCCTGGTCTCCGAGCTGGTCGGCGTGCTCGGCCTCTTCAAGCCGCTGCCCCTCGTGCTCGGCTCGGTCATCGTCGGCGGCGTCACCACGCTCCTCGTCCGCCGCCGGGGTCTGCCCGAGGTCCCGCGGACGACCGAGGTCAGGGCCAGCCCGATCATGGTCGGCATCGGGATCGCGGCCGCCGCTCTGGTGGTCATCCACTGGGCCCACCCGGCGGGGCAGGCGCTCGACCAGGGGATGTACTACCAGGACACCACCTGGTACCACATGTCCTTCTCCGCTCGGTTCGATCAGACCGGGCACATCGGACCGCTGCACTTCACCGATCCGCTGAAGCTGGCCGTCTGGTTCTACCCGCAGAACTCGGAGGTGCTCCACGGCGTCGGGATCGTCACCCTCGACACCGACTTCCTCTCGCCCCTGATCAACCTGATGTGGTGCGCCCTCTGCCTGCTCGCGGCGTGGTGCGTGGGGCGCCCGTACGGGATCGGCGGCGTCACCGTGCTCGGCGCCGCCGTCGTGCTCGACTCGGACATGATGGTCGGGTCGCAGGCCGGTCAGGCGCCGAACGACGTCATGGGCCTCTTCTTCCTGATGGCGGCGCTCGCATTTCTCGTCGATGGCGCAGCCAGCGCGCACGCGATTCGAGAGGCGGCCAAGGCCAACGGCGGGACCACGACGGCACCTCCGAGCGCCGATGAGACCGGGGAAATGGGAGTGGTCGAGGACGTTCCCGTCGAGGGCGATCCTCGAGTGCTGGCCACCGTCGGAGCCGGCCCGCTCTTCATGGCGGGTCTCGCCGCGGGGATGGGCATCGGCACGAAGATCACGCTGCTGGCGACGATCGCGGCGTTCACGGTCGGCGTCGCGATCCTCGGCGGACGCCGGCACTGGCTGCGCGCGCTCGGCATCTGGCTCGGGGGGGTCGTGATCACCTGCGGCTTCTGGTACGGCCGCAACTTCGTCTACGCGCTCAACCCCTTCCCGCAGATACGCAAGATCGGTCCGATCCACCTGCCCGGCCCGGACCAGGTGAACCTCTATCCGCGGCCGCCGCACAAGCTCTCCGAGTACTACAACGACCCGCTCGTCTGGACCCACAAGCTGACGCCGGTTCTGCACGAGCGCCTCGGGCCGCTCTGGCCCCTGATCCTGCTCGTCGTCGTGGTCGCCCTCGTCTGGGCGTTCATCAAGGGGGGCAGCGCGCTGATGCGGATCCTCGCGGCCACGGGGATGGTCGCGGGCATCGCCTACATCTTCACGCCGCTCACGGCGTCCGGCCAGCCGTACGACGGCAGCGGCTTCGACGCCAACCTGCGCTACGTCTCGCCCGTGCTGATGGTGGGCTTCCTGCTGCTGCCACTCATCCCCTGGTTCCGGCACGGCCGGCGGCCCTGGATCCTGCTCGGCCTGTTCACGATTCTGCTGATCCAGGGGACCGTCAACCAGTCCAGCTGGGACTTCCCCCATCACCTGGCGTCGATCGGCCTCGCGTTCCTGATCATCGGGGTGCCGGCGCTGCTGGTCTGGGGTTTCCGCGCCCGGCTCAATCCGGTGCTGCTGGTGTCCTTCGGCCTGGTGATGGCGATCGCGGCGGTCGCGCTCGGCCGGGTGCGAGAGGACTACTACCTCGACCACCGCTACGTGACGGCCGTGCGCCCCCCGCTCGGCGGAGGGTTCCGTGCGTCACCCGAGTGGCAGCCGCTCCAGGACTGGGGGCGGGAGACGAGCAACAAGCGGATCGGCGTCTTCGGGCGCGCCTCGGCCTTCGGCCAGTACTTCTTCTACGGCAACGATCTCACCAATCACGTCCAGTACCTCGGGGACGAGGGCAACCACGGGACGTTCCGGCCCATCTATACCTGCGCGCTCTGGCGGCAGACGATCAACCAGGGTCACTACGACTATGTGGTGACGACGCCGGCGATCGGCGTGATCGAGTCCGTCGCGCCGCCGCAGAACCTCTGGACCTCGAGTGACTCGAACGTGCAGACGGTGATCCAGTCCGGGCCGGCGGCGGTCTACAGGATCAAGGGGCGCCTCGACCCATCGACCTGCGCCGAGCTGGGGGCGGATGCCAACGCATGAGCTTCGGCGACTACCTGCAGGGCTCGATTGAGCTGATCGTCGTCGCGGCCGCGATTGCCTATGCCGCGATCGGGCTGCGAGGGAGGCTGCTGCCCGGATGGTCCGGGGCCTCGGCCCGTCTCGCCGAGTTCGTGCTCGGTCTCTCGCTGCTCGTGGTCATCGCCGAGCTGGTCGGGGTGGTCGGCTTCTACCGGCCGGGGTGGGTCCTGCTCGCGACGATCGTCGTCGGTGGCGTGATCGGCACGGTGCTGCGCCCGCCGCGCCGCTGGATCGAGCTGCCGGCGCCACCGGTGGCACCGATCGCGATGGCCGTGGCGGTGGCCGCGGCCCTGCTCGTCGCGGTCCACTGGGCGATGCCCACCCAGACCGGGCTCGACATCGGCATGTACCTCCCCAACACCACGTGGCAGAACGCGCCCTTCGCAGCCCGCTTCGTCCAGGAGCACCAGGTCGGCGCCCTCCACTTCACCGAGGTCCTCAACCTGACTGTCTGGTTCTACCCCCAGAACTCCGAGCTGCTCCACTCGGTCGGCATCCTCTTCCTGGGCAACGACTTCCTCTCGCCGCTTCTGAACATCGGCTGGATGGCCCTCTGCCTGCTGGCCGCGTGGGTCTTCGCCCGCACCTACGGCGGAGGCCCGATCGCGGTGCTCGGCCTCGCGCTGGTGCTCGACGCCAACATGCTGCTCCTCTACCAGCCGGGGGACGCGAAGAACGACACGATGGGCCTGTTCTTCTTCCTGGCCTCGGCGGCCATCCTCGTCAACGCGGAGGCCCAGGCGAGGTCGGCGGCCGGCGCGATCCGGCCGATCGCCGGCGGGGCGATCGAGACGGCGCCACGGGGCTTCTACTCCGGCGGCGGCGTGCGGCCGAGGCTCCCGAACGGGGCGCTGATCGTCGCCGGGCTTGCGGCCGGCGTCGCCCTCGGGACCAAGCTCAACCTGCTGGCGCCGTTCGCGTTCCTGACGATCGGCGTGATCGCGGTCAGCGCCGGCTATCGCTGGCGGGCGACCTGGATCTGGGTGGTGAGCTCGCTGGTCACCGGCGGCTTCTGGTTCGCCCGGAACCTGATCCATGCCGGCAACCCGCTGCCCTGGATACAGGCGGGACCGCTGCCCGGACCGGACCAGCTCGACATCAACATCCGCCATCCGGCGAACGTCGCGCACTACCTGCTGCCGCCGGATGGCGGCGTGATCCGCCACCACCTGATTCCCGGGCTGCACGACAGCTTCGGGGATCTCTGGCCGCTGGTTCTTGTCGCGGTGATCGGAGGGTTCCTGCTCGCGATCTTCCATGGCCGCTCCTCGATGATCCGGATGCTCGGAATCGTCGCCCTGCTCAGCGGCCTCGCCTACCTGGTGACCCCGCTCACCGCCGCCGGGCCCGAGGGCGATCCCACCGCCTTCACCACCAACCTGCGTTATGCGTCGCCCGCCATCGGACTCGGCGCGATGCTGCTCGGAGTCGATTCGGGGCTGCTGCGGCCGCGCGTCCAGCCCTGGCTTCTCGGTGCCCTGGTCGTCCTGCTGCTGGTTCAGGCCGTCCCGATCTGGGATCTCGGCGACGAGTGGGAGAAGGACTTCATCCTCGGCGCGATCGGGCTGGCGTTCTTCCTGGTTCTCGTCCCGGTGGGCCTCGCCCTGGCGGGCCAACGGGGCATGCCGCCGACTGTGCTCGCCGCCGCCGCGGCGCTCGCCCTGGGGGCTGTGATCCTGATCGGCTGGCCGAACTCGGACGACTACGTCAAGCACCGATACCGCGCCGCGACCGCGCCGCGCGACTTCCCGGTCGGAATGAAGGCCGCCCTCGCCTGGTTCAACCGGGCCGACCCGCACGACTCGCGGATCGCCGTGGTGGGCGGCCGCCCCGGGTTCAAGCAGTACATCTTCTACGGCGACGACCTCTCCAACTACGTCCAGTACGTGGCCAGGCATGAGCCCCACGGCGCCTATCTGCCGATCGCCAGCCAGGCGGCGCAGGAGTCTCAGACGCCGGGAGCGCCGGTGCAGGGGCAGGACTTCGCGGCCCAGTGCCGGGAATGGATCGCGGCGCTCAGTGACGGCGGCTACCGCTACGCCGTGATCGGACCCGACCAGCGCACCCAATCGCTGCCGCCGATCGAGGCGATCTGGACGGCGGCGGCCGGCGGAACCCGCATCGAGACGACCGACGACGTCTCCGTGTTCCGGCTGCCCGTCCGAATCGATGCCGGTGCTTGCACCCAGGCCGTCGTTTCGCCCAGCCAGAAGGCGAACCAGGGAGCGCAGGCATTCGGCGTGTCACAGCCGCAGATCACAGCAAAGTGAGCTTCGGCGACTACGCCTTCGGCGTCATCGGGCTGGCTCTGGTCGCGGTCCCGATGGCGATGGGCGGCGTGCGCCTGCGGCGGCGGCTCCTGCCGGCGTGGGAAGGGGCTCCGGCCCGGCTGGCCGAGGCCGTCGTCGCGGTCGCCCTCCTCACCATCCTGCTCCAACTGCTCGGCGCCTTCGGCATCCTCGTCCCCGGCGTCCTCATCCCCGCGGCGCTGCTCGTGGGACTGGGCCTCTACTTCGGCTTCTGGACCGACTACGACGGTCCCGGCGTCGCGCCGCCTTCACCGCCGATCCCGTGGCCCCAGACGGCGCTGGCGCTCCTCGCCGCCACCTTCGTCGCCGCCCACTGGGCGACCGGCCTCCAGGACGTCTGGGGGAGAGGGATGCTCACCTTCGACACCCTCTGGTACCACGGGCCTTTCGCTGCCCGGATCGCGGACACCGGCTCGGTCTGGGGCATGCACTTCACCGACCCGCTCTACCTGAACTGGTTCTACCCCCAGAACTCGGAGCTGCTGCACGGAGCGGGGATCACCCTCTTCAACCGCGATCTCTTCTCGCCGTTCGTCAACTTCGGCTGGCTGGGCGTCGCCCTGCTCGCCGCCTGGTGCATCGGCCGTCCCTACGGCGTCGCCCCGCTCTCGCTGACCGCGGTCGCGATCGCGATGGACACGGGGCCGATGGTCCCGCGCGAGGCGGGCACACCGGCGACCGACACAGTGCCGGTCGCGATGCTGCTCACCGCAGCGGCGATCCTGATCAACGCCTGGGCTGCTCGCTCACCGCGGCCTGCGCCGTCCGCCGGCGCTCCGGCGGCGGCCGCACTGGGACCGATCCTTGTCGCAGGCCTCGCGGTCGGCATCGCGCTTGGCAGCAAGCTGACCATCTGGGGCGTGACGGTTGCGTTCGCCATCGGCGTGCCGTTCCTGGTCCCCAAGGAG
Organism: Solirubrobacterales bacterium; assembly: GCA_035712865.1. Lineage (GTDB taxonomy): Bacteria > Actinomycetota > Thermoleophilia > Solirubrobacterales > 70-9 > DASUPK01. Next base: position 13,019 of record DASTAI010000161.1, on the reverse strand, counting down.
CTGCGCTGGAAGGCCTTCTGGGTGTTCGCCGGCGGCGTGGCGGCGGTCAGCGCCTTCTGGTTCTTCCGCAACCTGATCCACGCCGGTAACCCGCTCCCTTGGATCAGGCACATCGGCCCGATCGACCTACCCGGACCGAACCGGGGCCTCGAGGGCCGGACCGACTTCACCGTGGCGCACTACATCTTCAGCAACCCGAGCACGAGCCTCTGGCGCGACTACTTCCTCCATCCGATCGAGAACCTGCTCGGACCGCTCTGGTTCCTGATCATCGGCGGCACGGCTGCGGGGGCGATCCTCTCGATCTGGCGACCGCGCTCGGCCGCGGTCCGCCTCGCCGGTGTGATCACGATCGTCGCGGCGATCGCGTACATCTTCACGCCGCTCACCGCCGCCGGGCCGGAGGGGCACCCGCTCGCCTTTGGTATCAACCTCCGCTATCTGGTCCCCGGCTTTGCGCTCGGACTGGCGCTGCTGCCGCTCGAGCTGCGGATCACCCCAGAGCGCTTCCGCTTGCCGCTCCTGATCGGCGGGCTGATCGCGCTCTTCTTCACCTCGCACTACTCGGACGCGAACGTCGCCTGGGACGGTGCCTTCGCCTCGATCCCCTGGGCGGTCGTGATCGGGATCGTCCTGATCGGCGCGCCCGTCGGGCTCGCCCTGCTGGCTAAGCGCGACGCCTGGGTCGCCGGCGCCGCCGGCGCGGTACTGGTGCTCGCGATCGCCGCCGTCGGCTGGGCGAAGCAGGATGACTATTTCGCGCACCGCTACGACCGCTCCGAGGATTTCCGCTTCCAGCTCGACAAGGCGGTCCAGTGGGCGAAGCCGACCTCCGGCCTGCGCATCGCGGTGGCCGGGACGAGCGGCGCCTACAACCAGTACGGCTTCTACGGCGACAAAGTCGACAACTACGTCCAGTACGTCGGCCGCCACCTGCCCGAGGCCGACTTCCGGGCGATCGAGACCTGCGCCGCATTCCGCCAGGCCGTCAACGACGGCGACTACGACTACCTGATCACCACGCCGGAGCTCGACCTCAACAACCCGGCCGATGCCAGTCCGTCCCCGGAGCGCGGCTGGGTGAAGAACGACCCAGCCCTCCAGGAGGTCCTGCACGCGAGCCGGGTCTCCGTCTTCAGGGTCAACGGCCGGCTGTCGCCAGCGGGCTGCGCCGCCGAGAGCCAGCCGTGAGCAGCACCGGCGACTACATCCTGGGCACGATCGGCCTGCTGGCGATCGCAGTGACGATGGGGATCGCCGGCCGGACGACGCGGCGTGCCGCGCTGCCGGGGTGGAGCGGAACGCCGGCGCTGCTGGCGGATGCGGTGCTGGCGATCGCCTACCTCGTCGTCATCTCGCAGCTGCTCGGGCTCTTCGGCATCCTCGATGGAGTCCTGCTGGTCGCCGCCTGCCTGATCGTCGGCGGGGGCGCAATCCGGCTCGAGCCGATGCTGATGCGCGCAGGGAGCGGCGTCGCCCACTGGGGGGGCAGCACCTCGTCAGAGGAGCGGGCGGCGCCCCGCGTGAGCCAGCTCGAGCTGGGTGCCGCGGTCGTGATTGCGGTCATCGTCGCCGCGCAGTGGGCCGGGCCGACCCTCCTCGCCCTCGACCGCGGCATCTATGGCGGTGACTCGCTCTGGTACCACATGCCGCTCGCGGCCCACATCGCGCAGACCGGCTCGGTCACCTCGCTGCTCTACACCGACCCGCTCTACCTGAACTGGTTCTACCCGCAGGTCTCGGAGCTGGTCCACGCCGGCGGGATCCTGCTCTACGGCAACGACTTCCTCTCGCCGCTGCTGAACCTGGCGTGGCTGGGTCTGGCGCTGTTCGCAGGCTGGTGCATCGGCCGGCCATACGGGTCGGGGGCCACCGGGCTCGCGGCTGTCGCCTCGGTCATGGCCGCGAACCTGCTGTTCTCGAGGCAGCCGGGCAACGCGAACAACGACGTCGTTGCGATCGCGCTCTTCCTCGCCGCCGTGGCGCTCCTGGTCAATTCGAGATGGGACGGTGAGAGGGTGCCCATCGGAGCCCTGATCGTGGCTGGGTTGGCCGCCGGCCTCGCCCTGGGTACGAAGCTGACGGTCGTCCCGCCCGTCATCGCCCTCGCAGTCGGGGTGATCGTCATCGCGAGGCGCGGCGAGCGCTGGCGCACCGCGGCGGCGTGGATCGTGGGAATGGCCGTCGGCGGCGGCTACTGGTATCTGCGCAACCTGATCGTCTCGGGCAACCCCTTCCCCTGGCAGGACATCGGGCCGATCCACCACGCCGAGGCGCTCCAGGGACGCCACCCCTACTCGATCGTCCACTACGCCACCGACACCGGCGTCTGGGGGAAGTTCTTCACGCCGGCGCTCCACGAGCGGCTCGGCGACCTCTGGCCGCTCTATCTCGCCCTCGCCGTGATCGGGGTCGTCCTCGTCCTCTGGCGCGGGGGCCGCATGGAGCGGATGCTCGGCGCCGTCGCCCTGTTCGCCGCGATCGCCTACCTGCTGACGCCGCTGGGCGCCTCCGGACCCGAGGGGATGCCCGTCGGCTTCCGGCTCAACATCCGCTACCTCGCTCCGGGCCTGATCCTCGCGCTGACCCTGCTCGCGATCCCGCCGTTCAGCGACGACCGAGAGGTCTGGCGGCTCGGCGGCCGGCTGCGCCTGTGGCGTCTCGGAACGCTCGCGATCTTCGCCCTGCTCGTGGTGGTGAGCGCCGGAGCGATCGGCGCGATCGACACCGATCGCATCCCGGGCACGTTGGTGATCGCCCTGGCTCTGATCGGGATCCCGTTGCTGCTCGTCTTCCTCTTCCGGCGCGGCCTGGACCCGATTGCGGTAGCCGCCGTCGGCGGCGCCGCGGTGCTCGCGCTGGCAGTCGGGGGCCGCTTCGTCCAGGACCATTATCTCGACGAGCGCTACTCCTCCGCCGCTCCCGGCTACCCGACCACCGAGCAGCCGGCCGTCGAGCTCGGCCAGGGGCTGGGAGCGGCCTATGAGTGGGCCCGCGGCACCAACGACGTCAAGATCGGCCTCTCCGGGACGATGGGGGCTCTCTTCCAGTACGGCCTCTGGGGCCCGGACTCGAGCAACGCCGTCACCTACATCGGCCAGCACGGTTCGCGTGGCTCCTTCAGCGAGATCCCCGGGTGTCCCGAGTTCATCGCCGCCGTCAACGACGGCGACTACGACTACGTGGTCACCACGCCGACCTACCACCAGGACGATCCCGCGGCGGACACCAGCCCGGTCCAGCGCGACTGGATCTCACGGGCCGGGAACGTTCAGAGGGTGGCCGGGGCGAACCTCGTGGACGTCTGGCAGGTGACGGGCCCCCTGAACCCGCTCGCCTGCGCGGTCCCGGCGGGCGCACCGGGCGGGGGGAAGAATCCGGCCAAGGTGCTGCCGAGCGTCACGGGCGAGTAGCGGGCCGCCCCGCACGCGCGACAGCCGCCTGCCGGTTGGCGAGACCGCGGCCGTGGTACCCATACGGCGTGGCCTATCCGCTCGACAACGCCCTCTTCCAGTGGGAGGAGGGGTCGCGCCGCCTCGCGGAGCTGTCGCGTGACCCGCGTGCAGCCCGGAACGCGAGGCGCACCGTCGACGCGATCCGCGACGAGCTCCGCCGCCGGATCGGGCCAACCTTCACGGCGCAGGAGCTGGCGGACCTGTACGCGGGCGGCACCGATTGGGCCCTCGAGGCCGCGCGGGGTGCGGCTCCGATGGCCGCCGTCGATCTCGACCCCCAGGCGATCGTGGACGGCGCCTTCAACGAGTACCTCCGTGGCGCCAAGGACTACTCGGGCGGGCGGGTCACTCCCATCGACAACTGACGAGCCGCTCAGTCGCTTGTGTCGTCAGAGTCGCCTGAGTTGCCTGAGTCGTCGACACGCTCGAGGACGATCCGGTCGGGCTCGATCGTCACGCGCAGCGCGCGGTGGCCCTCCCAGTGCTCGGTGTAGGTCGGGTCGTCCTTGATGGCGGGGTCGAGCCAGATGCCGTAGCCCTCCTCGTCGCCCTGGTCGAAGGTCGCCTCGAGGGGCTTGCGGCGGCCGCGGCCGCGCCGGCCACGCCGCCGACGCCGGCGGCGCCGGCCGGTCCCCTCGCCGCCCTCGCCGTCACCCTCGCCATCGTCGGCCGAGCCCTCTTCCTCCTCAGGCTCGGGCTCGCCCAGCTCCGCCTCGATCTCGGCCTCGATCTCGTCGCGGAGGTCGACGTCGGTCGCGGGCTCCTCGCCCTCGGCGTTGAGGTCGTGGCGCTGCCTGAAGTCGCGAAGCTGGGAGGCGGAGACGCCCAGCTGGTGGGCGATCCAGGCGTCGGTGCGCCCCTGGCGGACCCAGGCGCGAATCTGGTTCAGCTGCGGTCTCAGCGACTGGCGAGCCATCGGCGGCGGACTCTAGTTGATCGGGTATCTGTGCCCTGCCGGCGCAGCCCTGAAGCGCGTTCCGTACGATTCCCCCTTGGCAGTGGGAGAAGGAACGGTTAGGCTACTCATTACTGGGTAGCCTAAGTGTCTACCGTGGGGGTAGGCGGAATCTCTCTAGGAGGCGTCTGAAAATGCTGGTGCTGACAAGGAAGCCGGGCCAGAGCATCATGATCGGCGACGGCGTTGAGGTCCAGGTGCTCTCGGTCGCGGGCGAGAAGGTGAGACTCGGCATCACCGCGCCGCGGGACGTCTCGATCTTCCGGAACGAGGTCTACGACCGGATCGACAGCGAGATCCCGGGCAGCGACGAAGTCGACGAGGGCACCGACGCCGCCGTCGAGGACGCGCTCGAGCGCCTCAGCCAACGCTCGTACTGATCAGCCCTCTCCGGCCAGCCTGCGCCTAGCTCATCAGCCAGGCGAGCGTCTCGAACATCGCCACCACCACGGTCACGACCGTGATCGTCAGGCAGACGAGGAGAACGCTGAAGCGCACCCGGCCGCGGGACTCGTTCCGCGAGATGCGACGGGCCCGCGATCGGTTGACCGCACGCTTCCGCAGCTGATCGCGCCGGCGCTTCTCGAGCGCCATCTCCTGCTCGAACGCCAGCTCGATCTGAGCCATGCTCTGTCGCATCCGCATCTGTGCCATCTCAATACGTCCCCCGGGCGGCCGAACAGGCTAGCAAGGGATCTTGCACTGGGACTATAGGGCGCAGCGTCCCCACAACCCCCGGCCTGCCGCGCCCGCGGCGGCCGCGAGCCGGGCGAAGAGGTCGGCGAAGGAGTCGTTGGGCCGGATCGTCAGGGTCCGCGCCAGTCCCCTCCGAACGAGCTCCGCGTTGACGAACAGCGGCTTCCCTCCGGCCCGCGGCAGGTAGACGTAGGCGAGCAGGCGCCCGTAGACGTCGCGACGCTCGGCGTCGAAGCGCAGCGTCACGGTGCGGTCGCCGAGCAGCCGCTCATTGACCGCGTGAGCCTCCGGGCCACCGCACTGCACCGCGGTGTCGGGCTTGACCGTCTCGGGCGTGTCGATGCCGATGTAGCGGACGGTTTCCTCGTCGCCGTCGGGCATCCGGACGTCGATCGTGTCCCCGTCTACGACGTGGGTCACCTTCGCGCTGACGGGGCTGCCAGGCGCCTCGGAACCATGGTCGGAGTCGCACCCGCGGGCGACGACAAGGACGACCAGAACGGCTGCAAGGAAGAGTGGCGCGCGGCGCACGCCTCGACTGACTCGCACTACTCGATGATGCTCAGCGACGCGGAACTAACCGGCGCGGCGTGGCTTCGCCATCAGATCGCGGCCACAAGCGGCCGCTACGGAATGCGCCGCACGCTGTTGAGCAGCGTCTCCTTGATCTGGCCGATGATCTCCAGCGCCTCAGCCTTTTCGCGCTGCCAAACATTGCGCCCGAAGATGACGCCGGAGCCGCCGGCCTCCATGATCACCCGCGTGTGCTCGAGGACGGTCTCGTCGTCGGTCCTCGAGCCGCCGGAGAGGACGACCAGCGCCCGGCCCGCCGACTCGACGATCTGGCGTACGGCCTCCTCCGGCGCGACGTCCATCTCGTTGTAGGGAGCCGGCTGGTCCTTGTCCTTCTCGGGGTCGAACTTCGGGAAGTTGAGCTTGACGATGTCGGCGCCCATCTCCATCGCGAGGCGGGCGGCGTAGTCGATCGCATAGAAGGAGTTCTGACCGCCCTTCTCCTCGATGTAGCGGCCGCGCGGGTAGGCCCAGATCACCAGCGGCATGCCGTATCGCTCGCAGTCCTCGCGCACGCCCTTGAGCTGGTGGAGGTCCGCATCCTGCCGCGGCGAGCCGACGTACATCGTGTAGCCGACGGCGTCCGCACCCAGGCGCACGGCGTCCTCAACGGAGGCATTGGTGGTCGAGAGCGCGTCGTCCGAGGGTGGGATGTCGGTCTTGGCGTTGATCTTCAGGATCAGCGGCACCTGTCCGGCGTAGTCGGGGAAGTAGCGGGTCGCGAGGCCGATCTGGCAGGCGATCGCCGAGTACCCCGCCTCGGCGGCCAGGCTGAACTGGTACTCGGGGTCCTTCGACGCCGGGTTGGGGAAGAAGTCGCGGGGCCCGTGCTCGATTCCCTGGTCGATTGGGAGCAGCATCAGCGTCCCGTTGCCGGGGCCGTAGTCGAAGAGGAGACGGCGCAACCGGGCGCGCTTGCCGGGGGAAAGCGTGGCGAGCAGCGACTTCTGCTCGGTGATCGACTTGACTTCCATCTTCTCGGTTACCTCCTGATCGAACCTCGGAATTTCAGTATGCCCGATCTTCCTGTCATGGTCCCCGGCGTGCTGGACCACCGGTTCGGGGGCACGCCCTTCACGCTCGGCATCGAGGAGGAGCTGATGATCTGCGACGCCGAGACCCTCGAGCTCGCGCAGGGGATCGAGACGATCCTCGGTGACCTGCCCGAGGAGCTGCCGGGCGAGGTGAAGCCGGAGCTGATGCAGTCCGTCCTCGAGGTCGCGACCCTGCCCTGTCAGGACATCGCCGAGGCTGCCGACCAGATCCGGCAGCTTCGCCGGTGCGTGCGCGAGGTCGCAGCCCGCAACGGGCTCGCCATCGGGGCCGCGGGGACCCATCCCTCCGCGCACTACGCGGATCAGCTGATCGTCGACCAGCCGCGGTACAAGGAGCTGGCGTCGGAGCTCAAGTGGATCGCGCAGCAGGAGCTGATCTTCGGCACGCACGTCCACGTCGGCGTCGACGACGCCGAGAAGGCGATCTACCTGGCCGACACGATGCGCGGTTACCTCCCCCTGCTGCTCGGCATGTCCTCGAACTCGCCGCTCTGGCAGGGCAGGACGACGGGCATGATGTCCGCGCGCACACCGGTGTTTCGCGCCTTCCCGCGGGTCGGGATTCCCCCCTACTACGGCAGCTGGGAGACCTACTCCAACCGCGTCGAGCAGATGGTGGCCGGCGGCTCGATCGAGGACTACACCTACCTCTGGTGGGATGTGCGCCCGCACCCCAACCTCGGCACGGTCGAGCTCCGGGTCTTCGACCAGCAGACCAGGGTCGATCTCACCATCGGCTTCGCGGCGTTCGCCCAGGCCCTGGCGCACCGGCTCTCGAGTCTCTACGAGCAGGGCGTGCCCAGCGTCGATTACCCCCACGAGCTGATCGACGACAACAAGGTGCGCGCCTCTCTGATCGGGATCGAGGGCGAGCTGATCGACTTCGACCAGGGGCTGGAGGTGCCGGCCGAGGAGATGACCCTCGGGGTGATCGAGGACCTCCGCGAGGACGCCCGAGCGCTCGGCTGCGAGGACGAGCTGCGGGCGCTGACCGAGCTGGTGGAGAGCGGAACCGGGGCGCGCCGCCAGCTCGACTGGCTCCAAGAGCACGGAGAAGTGGGCGGCCTGATGACCGAGATCGTCGCCGCAACCGACCCGGACGCCTGATTTTTGGCTGAGACACAGGGTTCCCGATGCCTCAAAATGGCTGCATCCGAACCACTTCCGGCCGCTCCGCTACGGTTTCCGTAGTGATTTACGAAGTTTTCGAGGCATGAACTACGGAATCCGTACTGATGGCCGGCGAGCGGGCCCTAGACGGCGTTCTTGACCTCCTCGGACGGCGATGGGCGATGCGGCTCGTCTGGGAGCTCCGCCGTAACGCCCTCTCGTTCTCGGAGCTTCGGGAGCACACCGGGATCAGCCCCTCGGTGCTCTCGGCCCGGCTCGGCGAGCTGGCCGCCGCCGGCATCCTCGAACGCGATGCCCTCCGCCGCTACCGCCTGAGCGGTCATGGCCGCGAGCTCGCCCGGATCCTGTACGAGCTCAACCGCTGGGCCGAGCAGAATCAATCGAGTCGCGCCTAAAAAACGCGTCCTCGCACTATCCTCGCTGGGGTGAGCTCGCCCGAGCTGAGCGTCGTCTGCAGGACCTGCGGTGAGGAGGTCAGCCCCTATGTGACCGAGTGCCCCTATTGCGGGACCCGGTTGCGCAAGAGGGCCCCGAAGCTGGAGCTCCGCGGCGACGAGCTCACCCCGCAGCAGTCTCGGCGTCAGCGGCGCCGCACAGCCAGGGCAGTCCGCGCGGAGCGGCTCGGCGAGCGCCCCTATGCGGTGATCGCGGCGATCCTGATCCCGTGCGTGCTTCTCCTCATTCGGGTGGCCAGCCCGGCCATCAACGCCTACGACCTCGGTGCCATCGTCGGCCCGGTCCAGAACGACTGGTGGCGCTACCTGGCCGCGCCCTTCGTCTATCCCGACATCGGCTACCTCTTCGTGGCCTCGGTCGGCATCGCGATCTTCGGTTCCGCCGTCGAGCAGCGTCTGGGCCTGATCCCTACGGTCGTCCTGATGATCGCCTGCGGCGCGCTCGGGATGCTCGCCGCCGACGGGATCGAGACCGCCTTCGCGAGCCACAACGACGTCCTGCTCGCGTCCGGCGGCAACGGCATCGCGCTGGGCCTGCTGGCCGCCTGGGCAGTGATGCGAGCCTCGGAGGTCCGCGCCCACCCGGACGAGGACGTGGAGCTGATCGGCGCCGCGGTGGCCGCGGCCGTGCTCATCCTGCTTCCTCTGGTCGACGACTACGCGAACGTGTTCGCGGGCCTCGCCGGCGCCGTGGTCGGTGCCGGCTGTGGCCTGGTCGCCGCCTACTCACGTCGCGAGCGCCACCCCGGGTGAGTTCCCGGACGGGGCACTAGTTGGCGCACGACAAGTTCATCACCATCACGCCCGAGCTTCACCGCTACTCGGTGGAGCACAGCTCCTTCCGCGATGGTGCCGTGCCCGGGGTCGAGCAGGCGGGCGAGGCGATGGGCGACCTGGCCTCGATGCAGATCGCCGGCGACCAGGCCGCCTTCATGACCATTCTCGTGAGGGCGATCGGGGCTCACGACGCGCTCGAGGTGGGCACCTTCCTCGGCTACGGCGCGCTGGCGATCGCGCGCGGCCTGCCGGATGACGGCCGCCTGGTCTGCTGCGAGCTGAGCGAGGAGTACGCAGAGCGAGCGCGCGACCACCTCCGCGAGGCGGGCCTCGACGGAAAGGTGGAGATCCGCGTCGGCCCGGCAGTTGAGACGCTGCGGGCGATGGAGCCGGGCGAGCAGTTCGACTTCGCCTTCATCGACGCCGACAAGACCGAGTACATCGACTACTTCGAGGAGGCGCTCCCGCGCATGCGCCCGAATGGGGTGATCCTGCTCGACAACACACTTCGCGACGGCACTGTGCTCGATCCGGGCGAATCGGAGGCCGCCCGGGTCACTGCGGAGCTCAACGACCGGCTCGCCGGGGACGACCGCGTGGAGGTGGCGCTGCTCGGCTTCGCCGACGGCATCACCATGGTCCGCAAGAGGTGAGCTCCGTCCCAGCGGACGACCGGGGCTGGTTCGAACTCGTCCTCTCCAACCAGCCCCCGCTCTGGGAGCTCTACGCCGACGCCTTCGGAGGAAGGGTGGAAGAAGTGGGAGACGTCCGGGCGGCCGTGGTCCCGGCTTCGCCCAACCGTTCCTTCTTCAATTCGGTCTTCTACGAGGACCCTGAATCCCTGATCGACGCGCTGCCACGGCTCGCCGAGATCTACGACGAGGCGGGGGTCCGGGCCTGGACCGTCTGGATCCCGGCCTCGGACGACGTCGCTCGAGGTGCCCTCGTCGAGGCTGGTCACACGTTGGACGCGACGCCGCGGGCGATGGGACTCGACCTGACCGACCTGCGCCTGCCCGACCCCGACCCGGAGATCGAGATCCGATGCGAGATGGACACAGAGGCCTGCCGCCGCATCAACGAGATCGCCTACGGGTATCCGCCGGGCGACTTCCCGCCGATGAAGCCGATGCCCGAGACCGAGATCTACCTCGCGGACCTCGACGGCGACACCGTCGGCACGACCCTCACCTGGGACCGCGGCGACGACGTCGAGATCACCTTCGTAGCCGTTCTGCCGGAGGCCCGGGGACGCGGGGTCTCCGGGCGCATCCTCGGCAAGGCACTCGAGCACGAACGGGAGGGCGGCAAGGCCGCCTCGACCCTGATCGCCACCAAGCTCGGCCGCCCGGTCTACGAGAAGCTCGGCTACCGCGACGCCGGCGGCCTCGAGATGTGGGAAAGGAGAAAGTCGAGATGAGCTACAGCGAGGAGGAGATCGACGCGGCTATCGCCGCGCTTTCCGACCCAGACGCCTTCACCGAGGCCGAACGACAGGTCGCGCGTGCCGCGCCCAGGCTGCAGCGCATCCTGGCCGACGCATTGGCGGCCGGCGGCTGGTTCGGCGAGTCGCACGATTCGGAGATTCTGAAGGTCGCGACCAACCCCGACGAGGAGGCGCGGCTGACAGCCATCCGCACCCTGCTCGCGGAGGAGGCGCGCATGGGGATGATGGTCGGCGTGGCGGTAGGGTGGGCGCTCGCCGAGAGGCTGGAGCAGCAGGGGCCGGAGCAGACCAAGGAGGACTGACCAGATGGAGATCAACTACATCGGCCACTCGACCGTGGAACTGGTGGACGGGAACACGAGGGTCCTGATCGACCCATTCCTGAAGCCGAACAACCCCGCCGCCCAGGTGAGCGCCGACGACGTCGACCCCACCCACGTCGTCATCACCCACGGACATCAGGACCACTTCGCCGACGCCGTGGCCGTCGGCAAGCGCACCCGCGCCTCCTTTGTCGCGATCTCAGAGCTCGCCAATGTGCTCGACGAGCAGGGCATCGAGTACTTCGCCGATCCCAACCTCGGCGGCACCGTCGAGTTCGACTGGGGCTGGGTAAAGCTCGTGCAGGCGTTCCACACCAGCACCGTCCCGGTCGGCGACCGTCCCTTCAGCCCCTCGACGGGCACCGTGATCGGCGCAGCCGCCGGCGCCGTCGTCAATCTCGGCGGTCAGACGGTCTACCACCTTGGCGACACGGCCCTATTCGGCGACCTGCGGCTGATCGCTGAGCGCACCCCGGTCGACATCGCCCTCATCCCGATCGGCGGCCACTACACGATGGATCGTCACGACGCCGTGGTCGCGGCCGACTTCATCGGCGCCGGGACGGTGATCCCGATCCACTACAACACCTTCCCGCCGATCCAGACCGACGCCGAGGCGTTCAAGTCCGACGTCGAGTCGCAGACCTCGTCGAAGGTCGTCGTGCTCGCGCCGGGGGAGAGCCACGCGACCTGAGGCCTCGCCCTTCCAGTGAAAACTGGCCAGCCAGCCAGTCTCTCCGGTAGGCTCTCGGACGTAATGCGAGGGTGCGCCGCAGGCGCAACCCGTTTGATGTGTAGAGAGGAGAGTCCAGTGGAGCCAGCCGAGGCGAAGACGCAGACCGGACCGTCGAGGGTCGATCGAGACGATTTCAAGGCCACCTCGGACCCTGCCCTGCAGCGGGGGGACCGCAGCGACGTCAAGCTCCTCGACTACACCCAGCTCTACAACCTCTGGGAGAAGCAGCAATGGCTCACCCAGGACCTGGACTTCTCCCAGGACCGAATCGACTGGCACGAGCGGATCCCGGAGGACGAGCGCTTCCAGCGGATGTACGGGCTCTCCAGCTTCTTCATCGGCGAGCAGAAGGTCGCTGACGAGCTCGGCCCGGTCATGCGAGCGGCCCCCACCGAGGCCCAGCGGATCTTCCTCTGCACCCAGATCGCAGACGAGGCCCGGCACGTTCGCTTCTTCGACCGCTTCTTCAGCGAGGTCGGAGTGCTCGAGGGGACCGATGAGCTGCCGCAGCGTCTGGAGGCCCTCGACGAGCACCTCAACGACTCCTTCCGCGTCCTCTTCGACGACCTGCTGAAGAGCCGGGTCGACCGCCTGGCCGAGGAGCCCGACGACCGCGACGCCCTGGTCGAGGCGGTCACGCTCTACCACATGGTCATCGAGGGAATGCTCGCCCTCACCGGACAGCACTTCATCATCGAGTACAACGAGCGGGTCGGCACTCTGCCCGGGTTCGTCGAGGGCTTCTCGAACGTCGCGCGTGACGAGCACCGCCACATCGCCTTCGGCGTCCGCTTCCTGACCGACTGCGTCCGCGAGGACGACCGCTACCGCGGGGTGATCCAGAAGATGCTCGAGCAGTCTCTCCCGGTGGCCGACGGCGTCATCGAGCCGCCCTGGCCGGAGGAGGAGGACAACACCGAGCTCTTCGGCGCCAGTCGCGAGGAGACCCACGCCTTCGCCGCCCAGGCGCTCACCAGGCGCCTCAAGGTGATCGGGCTGGCGCCCGCCACGGCCTAGCGCCGCGCCGCTCTAGACGCTCGCCTGGGGCTGCTTCGAGCGCTTCTTCGGCCCGGACTTGGAGCCGCCCGAGGACTTCGACTTCGTGGTCTTCGACTTCGACTTTGAGGTCGGCTTCGAATTGCTCGACTTGCTCTTGCCGCTCGAGCTGCCGGACTTGCCCGATTTCCGAGACTTGCCGGACTTGGCGTGGTGCTTGCCGTTCTGCGTCGAGACGATGGTCGCGGGCGCCGGCGCCGTCTGCGTGGTGGCGGTCGAGTCGGTGGTGCTGGTCCCTCCCGGAATGCAGCTGGTCGGTGCGCCCGGATCGGTGACGCCGTCGCCGTTCGCGTCACAGGTGCTCGACGGCTCGACGCCGGTGGTGACCGGGCCGGTCTGCGGGGTGGTGGTCGTGCCCTT
>DASTAI010000160.1:0-2135 GCA_035712865.1 Solirubrobacterales bacterium | reverse complement strand
CCCACGGGCCGGCGGAGCTGGCAGAGGTCGTCGGACTGGTCGCCCAGGAACCGGAGACGCAGGTCGTGAGCACCACAGTGCGGGCCGAGATCGAGCTGCCGCTCGAGCTTCGCGGAATCGCCCCGGCGGCGCGCTCGCGGGCGGTCGAGGAGGTGGCGCTGGCGCTGGCGATCGACGCGCTGCTGGAGCGAACCACCGACACGCTGTCCGGTGGCGAGCTCCAACGAGTCGCCTTGGCGGCCGCCCTCGCGACGCGGCCCCGGCTCGTGTTGCTCGACGAGCCGACCTCGCAGCTCGATCCCGTCGCCGGGGACGAGCTGATCTCGCTGCTGCGCAGGCTGAACGAGGAGTGGGGGGTGGCCGTGCTGCTCGGCGAGCACCGGCTGGAGCGCTGCATCGGCGCCGCCGACCGGGTCATCGCCCTCGAGGGCGGCGCGCTTGCGTTCGACGCTGCCCCCCGGGACTTCCTCGACTGGGCGCTGGCGAGCGACCCGGTCCTCGCCACCCCGGCGGCGCGCCTGCTGCGAGAGGTGGGGTTGCCCGCGCCGGCGAACGTCCGGGAGGCCCGTGAAGCGATCCGGACGGTGGATCCGGCGCCGAACGTCCCGCAGACCCCCGCAGGGAGCGAGTCCCGGGACGCTCGGAGCGGGAGCCGCTCGTTGGGCATCCGGGACCTCTGGGTCGAGCTCGGCGAGGGCGAGGAGCGCACCGAGGCGCTGCGCGGCCTGGACCTCCGGATCGAGGCGGGGGAGCGGGTGGCCCTGATGGGCCGCAACGGCGCCGGCAAGAGCACCCTTCTGCGGGCCGTTGCCGGGCTGATCGAGCAGCAGAGCGGCCGGATCGATGTCCCGAGCGGGGTCGCGCTCCTACCCCAGCGGCCGGGGGACCTCTTCATCCACGAGCGCGTCGCCGACGAGGTACGGGGCGACGAGGGAAGCGCCGCGCTCCGTCGCTTCGGGCTCGAGGGGATGACCGATGCCGATCCGCGCGATCTCTCCGGTGGCGAGCGGCAGCGCCTGGCTCTCGCGATCGTCGTCGCGGGCCGCGAGCCCGGCGAGGAGGAGCTGCCCGGCGCGGTGCTGCTCGATGAGCCGACGCGGGGGATGGACCGCGGTCGCAAGAGCGACCTGGCGGAGCTCACCCACTCGCTCTCCAACCGGGGCAGCGCGGTCGTGATCGCGACCCACGACGTCGAGTTCGCGGCCACATTCGCAGACCGCGTCGTGCTGCTCGGGCGCGGCGAGGTGGTCGCCGACGGATCCGCCGAGGAGCTGCTCTCGGGCGGCTGGTACTTCTCGAGCGAGGTCGCGCGGATCCTGGACGGAGCAGCGATCACCGTCGAGCAGGGGGCGGAGGTGCTGCGTCGCACCGCGACCGAGCCGACGGGGGAGCGGACTCGATGAAGTGGGAGGCCGCCGCGATCTCCGTCCTCGCTCTGACTCTGCTCGGGGGCTTCGCCTGGTACGAGCGCTCCCGGCCGCCGTCACAGATCGTGGCGCTGGTGGCTGCGCTGGCCGCGATCTCCGTGGCCGGGCGCGTCGCCTTCTCGCCGATTCCGAACGTCGTCCCGACCACCGACATCACCCTGATCGCAGGGTTCACGCTCGGAGCCGCCCCCGGGTTCGCCGTGGGAGCCCTCTCCGGCCTGGTCTCGAACTTCTGGCTCGGCCAGGGGCCGTGGACACCCTGGCAGATGGCGGGGTGGGGTATGACCGGCGTCTTGGGGGCGTGGCTCGCGATGCTGACCGGCCGCCACGTCGGCCGCCTCGGCCTGGCGGCGGTCTGCGCCTTCGCCGGCTTCGCCTACGGGGCTCTGCTCGATTACTCGCTGATGGTGACCTACGGGGGCGAGCAGTCGCTGGACCGCTATCTGGCGATCTCCGCGCGCGGGGTGCCGTTCAACATCGCCCACGCGGCCGGGAACGCCGCCCTGGCCATCGTCGCGGGGCCGGCCATGGTGCGCATGCTGCTCCGTTACCGCGGGCGCTTCGAGTTCGCATGGAAGCGCCGTCAGGACGCCACACCGGCCGCGGGGCGCGCCGCGGCGGGAGCCGCCTGCCTCAACGCCGCCCTACTCAACGCGGGGTCCGCGATTCCCGGCGAGAGGGCGAGGGCGGACGGAGAGGGCTCCAGCG
>DASTAI010000159.1:0-2303 GCA_035712865.1 Solirubrobacterales bacterium | reverse complement strand
AGCCTCGCACGGAACCTGCGGCAGGGCGCGGCGAGCCCAAGCAACTGGCGCTGATCGGCATCGGCGATCGACTGCGTCGGGACGACGCCGCCGGGCTTGAGGTGGTGAGACGCCTGCGACTTGCTCATCCTCCAGGTGTCCGGTTGGTCGAAGAAAGTGGTGAGCCCGCCTCGCTGATCGAGATTTGGGCCGGCACAGACGAGACGCTCGTGGTCGATGGGATCGGCTCCGGCGCTGCCCCGGGGAGGCTCCACCGCTTCGATGCCACCGACGCGCCTCTACCGACGCAGATCTTCAATCCCTCGACCCACGCCGTCGGGCTCCCCGAGGCCGTGGAGTTGGCGCGCGAGCTCGGGCGGCTTCCAGGTCGACTGATTGTCTACGGAATCGAGGGCGAGAGCTTCAAGGACGGCGAGGGTCTGTCTCGGAGTGTGGAGAAGACCGTCGCGAAGCTGGTGTTGGACCTCTACCACGAGCTCAGCGGGGCGAGCTGAGCCCGCGCGAAGATCGATTCGCCCCTGCGGGCTGGACGGCGGCTAGCCTTCGCTGCCGTGATCAGCACGAACCAGTTCAAGAACGGCGCCCACATCGACGTCGACGGGACGGTCTTCCGCATCGTCGAGTTCCAGCACGTGAAGCCCGGCAAGGGCGGCGCCTTCGTGCGCTCGAAGCTGAAGCGGGTCGAGGACGGCGCGGTGATCGACAAGACGTTCAAGGCGGGGGAGAAGTTCAGGCCGGTGCGCACCGAGACCCGCAAGATGCAGTTTCTCTACGACTCGGGCGAAGTCGCCGTCTTCATGGACAACCAGAGCTTCGACCAGGTCGAGATCCCGAAGTCCGTCGTCGGCGATGCCCTGAGGTGGGTGCCGCCGAACTCAGACGTCGACCTCCTCTTCGTCGACGAGCGCCCGGCCGGTGCGCAGCCGGCGAGCGCGGTCGACCTAACGATCACCCAGACCGACCCCGGGCTGAAGGGGGACACCGCCTCGGGCGGGGGGACGAAGCCCGCGACCCTCGAGACAGGAGTGACGGTCCAGGTTCCCCTCTTCATCGAGGAGGGCGAGAGGGTCCGGGTCGACACGCGCACCGGCGAGTACGTCTCGCGTGCGTAGGTCCGACCAGCGCCGCGATGCCGTCTTCGCGCTCTATCAGCACGAGGTGACCGGGAGGCCGCTCGGCGAGCTGCTGGGTGAGGCGAAGCCCTACACCCGAGACCTCGCCGAGGCCGTGGATGGGAAGAGGCCCGAGCTGGACGAGCAGATCTCCCGCTACTCGCAGAACTGGTCGCTCGAGCGCATCGCCCCGCTGGAGCGGAACATCATGCGCGTGGCGCTCTACGAGGCCCTGAATGTCGAGGACGTGCCGGTCGAGGTGGCGATCGACGAGGCGATCGAGCTCGCCAAGGAGTACTGCGGCGCCGACGCGCCGGGGTTCGTCAACGGCGTCCTGGACGCCGCCCTGGGAGGAGCTGGGGCCGAGAAGTCGAACTGAGCCCCCTGCGGAGCTGACCAAGAGACACAGTGTGCAATGTGCACCCTTTCTCACGGCCGTATCAGTAGTTCTCCGACGACCTCTGCACAGAATTGCTGATGTAGCGGGGAGCGGGAAATTGCATGCTCCCGCGGAACAGGAGAGGAGGATGTCGGACCGGATGCCGACGAAGGGGACTGGGGACGGACCGGAGGTGGAGCTCACCCGGGGAGCCTCCGATCAGTGGGCGCGACCGATCGACTACCGTGACGGCGATGGAGGCCCGGGGCCAGGATCTGGAAGCGATAACGGCGCGGCTGGAGCGGATAGCGGAGGAGCTGGAGGCCGGTCCGGACTCCGAACGCGCCGCCGAGTTGGTCCGCGAGGCTTCCGAATCCGCGGCGGAGGCAGGGCGAGCCGTGGCGGCCGCGCTGAGGGCCGCGACGGATACGTCGGCGCCCTGAAGGAAGCCATGACCGAGTACCCCGACGACCTGCGAGAGCAGGTCGAGGACTATCTGGAGGGCCTTCGGTTCTCGCAGATCCCGCCGACCGAGGGCCTCGAGGACGCGATGCGCTATTCGCTGCTCGCCGGCGGCAAGCGGATTCGGCCCGTCCTCGCGCTCGCCACGGCGCGGTCGGTCGCCCTCGAAGAGGAGCGGGTCCTGCCGGCTGCCGGGGCGCTGGAGCTGATCCACACCTACTCCCTGATCCATGACGACCTCCCGGCGGTGGACGACGACGACCTGCGGCGGGGCATGTCGACCTCGCACGTCAAGTTCGGCGAGAACGTCGCGATCCTGGCGGGCGACGCGCTCTTCGCCGAGGCGATCC
>DASTAI010000158.1:0-4904 GCA_035712865.1 Solirubrobacterales bacterium | reverse complement strand
GCGTCGGCCCCCCTGGCGTCGGCGCGTTGCTCGCACCCCACGGCGAGGTCGTCCTCGGCCTCTGCGTTCAGATCGGCCAGGTCCGCCAGGACATCCTCGATCTCCGCTTGCTGGTTGCCGTTCTGGTGGCATCCCTCGACGGCAGCGGAGCGAAGCTCGTGGGCTTGCGCCCGGTGCTGCGCGGCCCTTGCCCGCTCATACTCCGCTGCCTGCCGATGCTGTCGGGCCAGCTGGATCTCGGGTCGGGCATCGACCGCCGCCTCGTGCTCGCGCGCACCGTCCGCGGCCCCGACGTCCCGGGCTGTCAGTGGCGTCGCGATCTCCTCGAGCGGGGTCTGCTCGGCCCTGACGCCGAAGAGCAGCTCGGCGATACCGCCGACCACCATCACCACCGCGCCGATGTAGAAGCCGATCGCGAGCGTCGAGGGGTCACCGCTGTTGATCAGGTGACCGAACAGCAGCGGCCCGGCGATTCCACCGACCGCGGTGCCGACGGCATAGAAGAAGGCGATCGCCAGCGCGCGCGTCTCCATCGGGAAGATCTCGCTCACGGTCAAGTATGCGGAGCTCGCGCCGGCGGAGGCGATGAAGAACGTGACCATCAGCAACGCCATGAAGCTCCAAGTCGTGAGTTCCCCGCTGGGCCCACTGCCGCTGGCGATCAGGATGCCGATAACGCCACCCAGAACGCCCGAGATCAGGTACGTCCCCGAGATCATCGGCTTCCGCCCCACCGTGTCGAATAGCCGTCCGAGGGTCAGCGGCCCGAGGAAGTTCGCGATCGCCCAGATCCCGATGTAGAACGGGACGGAGCCGGAGCTGATCCCGAAGTAGGTCGCAAGCAGCGTGCCGAGGTCGAAGGTGATCGCGTTGTAGAGGAAAGCCTGCCCCACGAAAAGGGCTAGCCCGAGGGTAGTTCGCTCTGGATAGGACTTGAACGCCGTCCTGGCGATCTCGGTCAGGGGAATCGTTTTCCGCTGCCGGACTTCGATCTCGCGCTCGGGCTCCTCCAGCTTCTGCCCCGTGTCCTCGCGCACTTCGGCCTCGATCTGGTCGACCAGCGCCTCGGCCTCCTCGTCGCGACCGTGGATGAAGAGCCATCTCGGGCTCTCGGGCACGTGCCGTCTGACGATCAGGATCCCGAACGCGAACACGGCGCCGAGCCCGAAGGCGAGCCGCCAACCGAAGTCGGTGGCGAAGATCGAGGTGTCGAGGAGGACCAGGGACCCGATCGCACCCGCGGCCGCGCCCACCCAGTAGGAGCCGTTGATGATCAGGTCCACCCGGCCTCGCACCCGCGCTGGGATCAACTCGTCGATCGCCGAGTTGATCGCCGCGTACTCACCGCCGATGCCCGCGCCGGTCAAGAAGCGCGTCAGGAAGAGGTACCAGGGGGCGAAGGCGAAGGCCGTGGCGATCGTCGCCACGATGTACACCGCGAGCGTGATCAGGAAGAGCCGCTTACGGCCGAACCGATCCGTCAGCTGGCCGAAGAAGAGGGCGCCGATACACGCTCCCGCCACATAGAAGGCGGCCGCCGTCCCGATCTGGCCCGCATCGATCGCGATCCCGCTGCCCGACTCGGTGAGCCGTGCGGAGATCGAGCCGACGATCGTCACCTCGAGCCCGTCGAGGATCCAGACGGTACCCAAGCCGATCACGATCATCCAGTGGAACCTGGACCAGGGGAGCCTGTCGAGCCGTGCCGGAATCCGTGTCCGGATCGTCCCTGTCGCCGTTCCCGCTTCCATGCAGGAACCAACATCGCCGCATCGGGCAACTCGCAAACGTGACGATCTCAACGAGGCCCGTTTCGGCCACTCCGTTGCAGGGAAAATCACTCCCATGCTGCGCTGCACGCTGATGGGCCACAGGCCCCGGTTCAGCTCCTCTGGCGAAGTCCTGAGCTGGGAGTGCGAGCGCGGCTGCGGCGCCGGAGGGAAGAAGCGCTATCCGACGGCCGCCGACGCGGCGCGCTACGCCTCCGCATTCGGTAGGGATGACCGTCAGGACATCGGCCGCCGACCCCTGCTTTCTCTCCTTCCGCTCGGCCTGGCCCGAAGATCCCGCCGCGACTGAGCGGTCAACTGCGCAGCGGCGTCTCGAGCAGGCTCTGGCGCAGCTCCTCGACCGAGGTGTAGACCGTGCGCGCACCGGCGTCGGTGAGCTCTGCCTCAGAGAAGCCGCCGGTCCGCACGGCGAGGGTGTCGACGCCGGCCCTGTGGGCGGCCTCGACGTCCCAGACGGTGTCCCCGATCAGCAGCGCGTCCTCCGCCGTGCCTCCCACCTTGTCGAGCGCCGCGTGCACGAGATCGGGTTCCGGCTTGGTCCTCTCGACATCGTCGGAGGTCGTCCAGTCGTCGACCAGCTCCTTCGCATCGAGCAGCTCGAGGTAGTGATCGACCTCCCATTCCTTGGCGGAGCTCGCGAGCACGACCGCGTTGCCGGCGTCCTTCAGGTCCTCGATCAGCCGGCGGGAGCCCTCCATCGGCTGTACCTCGCCGATCAGCTGCCTGTAGTGCTCGCCCTCCGCCTCGCGGATGCTGTCGCCGAGGCGTGACTCGATCTCATCGCCCGCGAGCGCGGCCACCAGCTGGTCGCCCCCCATGCCGATGTGGCGGTGGATCCGCCAGATCTGCAGCGTCAGGAAGTGGCGGCGGAACGCCCTGAACCAGGCGATCGCGTGCTGATAGTTGGTGTCGACGAGGGTGCCGTCGACGTCGAGAATCGCGGTGCGCGGCATCGTCTCTGCTTACCCGCGTCAGCGTGTCGCGAACTACTTCGGCCCCGAACGGTGGTTTCGAGCCGTCTCCGCTGGGTATCGATGGCGTCATGGGACTACCGCTGCTGCTGATCGTGATCGGGATCGTGCTCGCCGTGCTCGTCAACTACGCGCTCGGCATCATCTGCATCCTGGTCGGTCTCGTCCTGCTGGTCTGGCCGCGGCTGACGGCCGGACGGGCCGGTCGGATCTGACCCGCGAACTTCCGTCTGACCCGAAATTGATCCTGCGTCCCCTGGACGCGCCGGATCCTGTCACCATCCCGCTCTGAGAAGGGGAATCGTGCCCGAGGGAGCCACACGAGATGTCTCGGTCTCGGCGCCGGGACGGTTGGCCTGGATCTTCGGCTCGTCGCGAAGCGGCAGCACCTGGCTGCTCCGAATGCTCTCAGAGCTCGACCGGATCGTCCCGATCGACGACCCGCACATCGGCCACCATCTCGGCGTCTGGCGCCCGATCCCGCTGGCCTGGGCCACCGCCAAGGACCCCCCGAAGCTGGGCACGCTCGCCGACTACAAGCGGAAGAAGCGCGACTACCTCTTCTCGGACACCTACCGCGACACCTGGATGCCGCAGCTGCGCGATCTGATCAGCGCGCGCTTCGAGGCCCAGGCGGAGCAGGACATCGAAGCGGCGGGTGGGATCGACGATCCCATCGTCGTCGTCAAGGAGCCCGGCTCTCACGCGGCGGACACGATCATGGAGCTCTTCCCGCAGTCGTCCCTGATCTTCCTGCTCCGCGACGGCCGTGACGTGGTCGATTCCTGGCTCGACGCCTACAGCGACGGCAGCTGGGCGACGGAGGAGGGTGCCTATCCGCTCGATGACACCGGCCGTCCCGCCCTGATCCGCTGGCAGTCGAGCGTCTGGCTGCACCGGACGGACGTTGTCCAGGAGACCTTCGCCCGGACCGATCCCGATCGCCGCATCCTGATCCGCTACGAGGAGATGCGAGACGAGCCGATCGCCGCCCTGCAGGGGATCTGCGCGATGCTGGGCGTCGACGTCAGCCGCGAGCAGCTCGAGGAGATCGCCGGGACCCACGCCTTTTCGGCCGTCCCCAGCGGAGACAAGGGGGCCGGACGCGAGATCCGGCGCGCGGAGCCCGGCGGCTGGGCCGATCACATGACGCGCCAGGAGATCAGCGAGATGCACGAGATCCTCGCCGAGAAGCTCGACGAGCTCGACTACCTGCGCCCGGGGGACATCCCCCGCAAGAACCGCGCGGCCTAGCGACCGCGTGCGAGACTCCCGGCAGTGAGGGTGCTCGCGTTCAGCGACCTGCATCGCGACCTCGACCAGGCCGCCGAGCTGGTCGAGCGCTCCTCGGAGGCCGACGCAGTGATCGCCGCCGGCGACTTCGCCTCGGTCCACGAAGGCCTCGAGGAGACGATCGACGCACTGAAGCCGATCCCCGTGCCGACGGTGCTCGTGCCCGGCAACAACGAGACCGAGGACGAGCTGCGCGCCGCCTGCGAGGGCTGGGAGAGCGCGACCGTCCTCCACGGGCAGAGCACCGAGATCGACGGCACCCGGTTCTTCGGTCTCGGGGCTGGGATCCCGGTCACCCCCTGGGACTGGAGCTTCGACCTCGACGAGCAGCAGGCGTCCGAGCGGCTCGCTGCCTGTCCCGACGGCGCCGTGCTGGTCGTCCACTCACCGCCGAAGGGGCACTGCGACACCTCGAGTTCCGGCGACCACCTGGGCAGCCAGGCGATCCTCGAGGCGATCGAGGCCAAGCGCCCACCGCTCGCCGTCTGCGGCCACATCCACGAGGCGTGGGGCTCCGAGGACGAGATCGGTCAGACCCATGTGATCAACCTCGGCCCGAGCGGCAGGCTGATCGAGGCATAGAGTTCCGACTGTGAACGACTGGAACGACCAGCCCCGCGAGCGCGACGAGTGGCGCGTCGAGGTGGCACTCGACCGCGACGAGCACGCCGACACCCTCTCGGGCGCGCTGCACGACCTCCAACTCGACGACGAAGCGCGCAGGCTGCTCGGCGGCAGCGTGATCGTGACCCGCGACGGCGCCTTCATCTTCGTCTATGCCTGGCACACGGAGGAGGCGCAGGAGGCCGAACGCGTCGTCAAACACATCATGGAGGACGAGCAGCTGGTC
>DASTAI010000157.1:0-2670 GCA_035712865.1 Solirubrobacterales bacterium | reverse complement strand
CCGAGGATCCGGCGGTGATCATCTTCACGTCGGGGACCACCGGCGAGCCGAGGGGCGTCCTCTACCCGCAGCGATATCTGGCCGGCCAGGACCTGCAGGCCGAGCACTGGGTCGGGGCTCGCAAGGGGGAGCTCGCCTGGTGCACCGCGGCCCCGGGCTGGACGAAGTCGACGCGCAACATCTTCATCGCCCCGTGGCTGAGAGGAGCAGCGGGCCTCATCCATGACGCCCGCTTCGACCCGGCCGAGCGCCTGGCGGTCGTCGAGCGCGAGGGGGTCAACGTCCTCTGCCAGGCGCCGACCGAGTACCGGATCCTCGCCAAGCGCACCCAGCTGCGGCCGATCGGATCGCTCCGCCGGTTGCTCTCCGCCGGAGAGCCCCTGAATCCCGAGGTGATCCGAGCCTTCCGCGAGGTGATGGACACCGGGATCGCGGACGGCTACGGACAGACCGAGACCGGAGCGATCAGCGGGATGCGGCCGGGCGAGGACGACCCGGCCCATGACGGCTCGATGGGCCGTCCCCTGCCGGGAGTCGAGATCCGCGTCATCGATGGTGAGCTCGAGGTGCGGCCCGGCACGGTCCCGACCTTCTTCAGCCAGTACCTCGGCGAGCGGCCCTTCGAGGGCGACTGGTGGGCCACCGGGGACCACGTGCGCGAAGACGAGGACGGCTACCTCTGGTTCGAGGGCCGGGAGGACGACATCATCATCACGGCGGGCTACCGGGTGGGCCCGTTCGAGGTCGAGTCCGCGCTCGTTTCCCATCCCGCGGTCGCGGAGGCGGCTGCGGTGCCGGCGCCGGACGAGGAGCGCGGCTCGGTGGTCCGGGCCATCGTCGTGCTCGCCGACGGAGACCCATCCGACGAGCTGGCGACTGAGCTCCAGGAGCACGTCAAGCAGGTGACCGCGCCCTACAAGTACCCGCGGATCATCGAGTTCACGGACGAGCTCCCGAAGACGCCCACCGGCAAGATCCGGCGTGGCGAGCTGCGGGGCGGCGGATGAAGCCACACACCCGGCCCCGGTTCGAGGACTGGTCCGGGTTCGCGGGGATCTTCATCGTCACCAACCTCGGCCTGCTCGCGGTGGGCGCGACGCTGGCCGTCCTCCCGCACTACGTCAAGGACAGCCTGAACGGCTCGGATCTGGAGGTCGGGATCGTCAGCGGAGCCTTTGCCTTGACCGGAATCGTCTGCCGCCCGATCGCCGGCAACGTGGCCGACCGGCGGGGCCGGAAGCCGACGGTCGTAGTCGGATCCCTGCTGGCCGCGACGGCCGGCGTTCTCTACTTCGTCCCCGCCGGCATCGCGGGCCTGATAATCGCCCGCTTCTTCCTCGGGGCCGGCGAGGGCACCGTGTTCACCGCCGGCTCGGCGTGGAACGTGGACATGGCCTCGGAGGAGCATCGCGGCCGGATGATCGGGCTCTACGGACTCGCGATCTGGACCGGCCTCACACTCGGCCCCCCAATCGGCGTCCTGCTCCAGGACGCCGGCGGCTTTCACCTCGTCTGGGCCTTCGCGGCCGGCGCACCGCTCCTGGGCGCGCTGATCGCCTCCCGGCTCCCGGAGAGCTACGAGGCAGAACCGGACGTCGACCGCGGCCCGTTCATCTCGCGCGAGGCGCTCGGCCCGGGCGCGACCTTCGCGCTCTGCGTCTTCGGATTCGCCGCCGTCTCAGCCTTCATCGTGCTCAGCCTCGACGAGCGTGGCATCGGGCACGGCCCCGCGGTGTTCAGTGTGTTCGCCGCCAGCGTGGTCATCACGAGGCTCGCCGCCGGCGGCCTCCCCGATCGGATCGGCGCAGCCCGCTGCGCCGTCGGCGCCGCCCTCGTCGAGACCCTGGGCCTTGTCCTGCTGGGTGCGGGACAGGGTCTGGCCGTGGTCATCCTCGGCGCGATCGGGATGGGCGCCGCCTTCTCGCTGCTATTCCCCTCCCTCTCCCTCGTGGCGATCAACCGCGTCGGGCCCGAGCGCCGTGGGGTCGCGATGGGGACATTCACGGCCAGCTTCGACCTCGGGATGCTCGTCGGTTCCCCTCTCGTGGGCGCCGCGGCCGCCCTGGGCGGTTACGCCGCGGCCTTCTACGTTGCCGCGTTTGCCTCTTTGGCGTGCGCGTCGCTGTCATTTTCGATGTCACGTCGCCCTGGCATGGAGTCCCTCCCCGGTACGCTGCGGGCCTGATGGCGCAGAGATCGACAGCGGCCGAGACGCCGATCGACCGAAAGCAGATCAACAAGCTCACCGAGGAGCAGATGGCTCGCTTCCGGGAGCACACGCCGACGTCGGCGGAGTACTTCGACCGCGCCCGCAAGGTGATGCCCGGCGGCGTCCCCTCCTCCTTCCAGCTCAACGACCCGTGGCCCGTCTACATCGACCGCGGCCAGGGCGCCCTCGTCTGGGACGTCGATGGGTCCGAGTACGTCGACTTCCACAACGGCTTCGGCGTGATGTGCGTGGGCCACGCCAACCCGATCATCGGCGAGGCGGTCAAGGCTCGCCATGACGACGGAACCCATTTCGCCGCGCCGACCAACGGGTCGATCGTCTCCGCGCAGAATCTGGTCGAGCGCTTCGGCCTGCCGCAGTGGCGCTTCTCGAACTCCGGCACCGAGTCCACGATGTCCGCGATTCACCTCGCGCGCGGCGCCACCGACCGGGACCTGATC
>DASTAI010000156.1:0-3143 GCA_035712865.1 Solirubrobacterales bacterium | reverse complement strand
TACTGGAAGAGCTTGCCGAGCAGGTCGAGTGTCTCCCGCACGCGCTTGGCGCTCGAGAACGGACCGAAGTAGGCGCGGTTCGGGCGGTGGCGCTCACGGGTGAAGTAGACGCGCGGGAACTCCTCGTCGAGGCTGACGCCGACGTAGGGGTAGGACTTGTCGTCCCGCAACCGGATGTTGAAGCGCGGCCGGTAGCGCTTGATGAAGCTCTGTTCGGCGAGCAGCGCCTCCGCCTCGGTCTGCGTGACGAGGGTCTCGATCGACTCCGTGCGGTCGATCAGCTCGGCGGTGCCCCCCATCCCGGCGCCCCGGCCGCTGCCCCTGCCGGCGAAGTGGGACGCGACCCGCTTGCGGATCGAGTTCGCCTTCCCCACGTAGATGGGATTCCCCGCACGGTCGCGGAAGACGTAGACGCCGGGTGCATCCGGGAGCTCCCGACGGCGCTCGGCCAATTTCTCGCTGCTCGCAGCCACTATCTAGAGGGTAGGGTCCCGACACCCGCGCCCCAGGAGGCTTTCGATGACAGAGACCGCAGAGACCGAGGTTCCGCTGCTCACCGCCGACCCGCCCGAGCTGGAAACGCTCCAGATCGAGATCGATGGTCAGGTCGGGACGCTGACGCTCAACCGGCCCGATGCCCTGAATGCGATGAGCCCCGAGTTGATCGGCGAGCTCACCACGGCGGCGGCCTGGCTCGCCGACCGGGCGCCGATTCGCGCCCTGATCGTGACCGGCGCCGGCCGTGCGTTCTGCTCAGGCGGAGACGTGAACTGGTTCAAGCGAGGTGTCACTGACGAGAGCGTCGACCTGCCCTCGGAGGTCCGCCGCGGAGCCGAGGCGCTTCACAACGCCATCGTCGACATCCGCCGCATTCCCTATCCCGTGATCGCCGCGATCAACGGCCCGGCGGCGGGCGCGGGGATGTCCCTGGCGCTCTCGGCGGATATCCGGATCGCCTCGGAGGACGCCTTCATGGCGATCGCCTACGGGCGCATCGGCGCGGCGCCCGACGGCGGCATGACCTACTTCCTGCCGCGCGTGGTCGGGCCGGCCAAGGCACTCGAGCTCGCGCTCAACGACCCCAACCTCGACGCCAACGCCGCGTTCGAGGCGGGGCTCGTCACGGAGGTCGTCCCCGCGGACCAGCTGGCCACACGTGCACGGGAGAAGGCCGAGAAGCTGGCGGCGAAGGCCCCCTACTACGTGCGCATGACCAAGAGGCTGCTCCACGAGTCGATCGAGCACTCGATCAACGACCACCTCCAGCTGGAGCGCCACGGGATCGCCGACAGCATGGGCACGCAGGACCTGAAGCGCGGAGTGACGGCCTTCTTCGAAGGCGAGACGCCGAAGTTCAAGGGTGATTGACCCAATCTTGCGGAGTTACGGACCCGTAATAGAGTGAGCGGACCTGGCGACGAGCGAAAGGTGGCCCCGATGAGACGAGTTTCGGCGATTGCGACCGTGGCGGTGTTGTCAATGCTTGGCCTGGCGGCGTGCGGCGGTGGGGACGACAACAGCGACACGACTGCCGCGGCGACCCCGCCGCCTGCGACGACCACGGGCGGAGGCGGCGGCGGGGGCGGAGGCTCGACGGTCAACATCTCGACGCCTTCCGGCACCGAGCTCGCCTACGACCAGAAGTCCGCCAGCGCGAAAGCCGGCAGCGTGACGATCGACTTCCAGAACAACGAGTCGATCCCGCACGACGTCGCCATCGAGAGCCCGTCGGGCGACACCGTGGGCCAGACCGACCTGGTCGCCTCGGGCTCGGCAACCACAACAGTGGACCTCCAACCAGGGACCTACACGTTCTTCTGCACCGTGCCCGGCCACCGCGAAGCCGGCATGGAGGGACCGCTGACGGTCAAGTAGGGCGGCGCTACTCGGGGAGGGCTCGGCCGACCGAGTCCGCGACGCAGGCCGGCTTGTCCGAGCCCTCCACCTCGACCGTGAAGCGCGTCACGATCTGCCACCAGCCGCCGCCGACCTCCTCGATGTCGGTGACCTCGGCCGTGCCGCGGATCCGCGCCCCGGCCGGGACCGGCGCCGGGAATCGCACCCGGTTCCAGCCGTAGTTGACGCCGAGCTTGAAGCCGCTCGAGTTGAGCAGCTCCAGGCGCATGCCGTCGATCATCGAGAGCGTCAGGTTGCCGTGTGCGACAGTGGTGCCGAACGGGCTCTCGTTTTTCGCTCGCTCGACGTCCACGTGAATCCACTGATGGTCGCCGCTCAGGTCGGCGAAGGTGTTGATGTCCTCCTGGGTGACCTCGCGCCACTCGCTCGGCCCGATCTGCTTGCCGAGAAGCTCCTTCAGCCCCTCGATTCCCTGGACCTGGACCGTCGCCATGGCCCAACCCTACCGACCGTGCAACGGCTATGAATACGACGATGCGGCGGTTCCTCTGGCCGGTGACGGTGCCGGCGCTGATTCTCGGATTGGCCGCCTGCGGAGGAGGCGGCGCA
The DNA here is from genome assembly GCA_035712865.1 of Solirubrobacterales bacterium. GTDB lineage: Bacteria > Actinomycetota > Thermoleophilia > Solirubrobacterales > 70-9 > DASUPK01. Next base: position 677 of record DASTAI010000156.1, on the reverse strand, counting down.
GGCGGAAACGGGCCGGGTCCGAAATCGCTCGACCTGGTGATCGGAAACGTGATGCCCCTGTCGGGTGGGTCGAAGGCGCTCGGCCAGTCGGGAGAGAAGGCGTCTCGGGTCGCGCTAGCCGAGATCAACGACGCCATCCAGGCGTCAGGGGCGGATCACCGCATCCGGCTGGTCAACGTGGACCAGGGCGCCGACGCGGACTCGGCGGTCGCCTCCGTTGAGAGCGTCGTCAAGGGAGACGGCGCCAGCTGCGTGACCGGCCCGTGGTCGTCCCAGGCCGTCGCCCGGGCGGCCCAGGAAGTCTCGATCCCCGCCAGGGCCCTGCAGATCTCCCCCGTCGCCACGGGCGACGACGTCGCCGACCTCGACGACCATGACCTCGTGGACAGCACCGCGCTGCCCGTCTCGGCCGAGGGCGAGGCGCTGGCCAGGGCGATCGGGCGCGATGTCGGCGGCGTCGAGGGCCACACCGCGAACGTTGCAGCCGCCGCGGACCCCGGCCTGGAGAGCCTCAGCCAGGACTTCATCCAGGGATGGCAGGACGACGGCGGGACCGTGGGTGGGCCGATCGCGCTCACGTCTCCCCCGGCGACGAAAGCCGCGCAGATCACAGCCGGTGAGCCAGAAGCCGTTCTGCTGGTGGACGACGCCACCGGCTTTGCCGAACTCGCGCCCGG
>DASTAI010000155.1:0-3416 GCA_035712865.1 Solirubrobacterales bacterium | reverse complement strand
CGAAGACGACGCCGAGCGCCGCCACGGTCAGGGCGGCCCGGACGAGCGCGCGCTTTGGGTTTGCCTCCACGGGCGGCGAGCCTATGCCCGCTCGCGCAGCAGCAGCTCAGCGACCCGCAGATCGATCGGGGCCGTCACCTTGAGATTCTCGGAAGGGGCCGCGTGGATCAGGACCCTTCCGCCGCGACGCTCCACCAGCATCGCGTCGTCGGTCGCGTCGGGCAGCGAGTCCGGATCGGAGAGGGCCTCGCGCAGGGCGTCAGCCCGAAACGCCTGCGGGGTCTGGACTGCCCAGAGGACATCGCGGTCCAATGTGCGCTCGACCTGACCAGCCTCGTCGGCCAGCTTGATGGTGTCGGTGACGCGGCAAGCCGCGATCGCCCCGGCCGCGTCGACATCCGAGGCAAGTCGTTCGATCACCGCGTTGATCAGCGCCGGCGTCACCAGCGGCCTCGCGGCATCGTGCACAACCACGATCTCCTCCCCGCAGAGCTCGAGCGCCTTGGCCACCGATTCCGATCGATGCTCTCCGCCCGTGACCGCCACGACCCCGCGTGAGGCCACCTGCTCCTCGTGACCGGGCGGGACGGCGACGACGATCTCAGCGACGCACCCCGCGGCTTTGAATGCGTCGAGCGAGTAGTCGAGCAGTGGCCGCCCGGCGAGCTCGACGAAGGCCTTCGGGCCGCCGGCTCCGAGTCGTTCCCCGGAGCCGGCGGCCGCGATCACGGCCGCTGCGGATTCCGCCTTTTCAGGCGGTCGCCTTGGCGGCGCCGAAGCGCTCCTCCAGCAGCTCGTCCAGGTACGCCTCCGCGCCGTCCTCGTCCTTGTCCAGCGCGTACATGAACTCCGACGCGAGGATCTTCTTCGCGCGGGTGTACATCTGCTTCTCGCCCGTCGAGAGCCCCTTCTCCCACTCCCTGATCGCCAGGTTCCGAACGACCTCGGCAAGCTCGTAGACGTCGCCCGTCTTGATCTTCTCGCGGTTGTGCTTGAACCGGCGATTCCAGTTCTTGGGCATCTCGGATACCTCGTCGGTGAGGACTCCGATCACCTTCTTCACCTGCTCTTCGTCGATGACCCGCCGTAGGCCCGCACGGTGTGCGTTCTCGCAGGGGACCATGACGGTCATGTTGTTGTGAAGGATGTTGATGGTCAGGTAGTCCCGCTTCTCTCCCATCAGGTCCTTCGATTCCTTCTTGAGGACCACTCCTGCCCCGTGATGGGGGTAGACGACGTTGTCTCCTTCCTCGAAGTTGCAGACTGGCGCCTCCAACTCGAGGCTTGCGACAGCCGCCTCGTCCTCCACTACCTCCTCTGTTACCTCGGGAATTGGGTTCTCCTTTCGTCGTGACGGCCTGACGGGGCCGTCTAACTCTGCAAGTACCGGTCGACCGGGTCGACCTCCTGAAGCCTCCGTAGACCTTCGCGGATGTCCTTGGCGCGCCCGGCGCCGACCCCCTCCACTGCCTCGAGGGCATCGTCGCTGGCGGCCAGGACCTCGTCGAGCCCGCCGAACTCCTGGATGATCCGCTGGACCACCAGCTTGGGCAGACGTGGGATCCGCCCCAGCACGCGGTAGCCGCGCGGGGAGACGGGAAAGTCGAGGGTCGAGACCTTGCGGTCGTAGCCGAGCAGCTCGGCGAGGCGACCGAAGTCGAGCAGGTCCTGGTGAGGCATCCGGGCGATCGACGCGAGGGTCGTGGCGAGGTTCTCCTCGGTGTCCTCCACGGAGTAGTCGCGGATCAGCGCCGACTTGTCGGCCGCGACGCCGACCATCGTCTCCTCGAGCTGCATCTCGATCAGGCGCCCCTCGGTGCCGAGCTCGACGATGTAGCGCTCGACCTCAACCGCCATCCGGGTCACCAGCTCTGCTCGCTGCAGCACCGAGAGGACCTCGTAGAGAACGGCGGCTCCCTCGAACTCGAGCCGGGTCAGCCGGGTCGAGACCGCGTCGAGACGCGCGCGGTACTTGTCAAGCGTGGCGAGGCCCTGATTGGCCTTCGCGAGGACCGCCGGAATGTCCTGAAGGATGTACTTCATCCCTCCGAGGTAGAGGGAGACGACGTCGCGGCGCTCGGAGATGGCCACGACCAGGGCATCGGTCTGCTTCGAGACACGTTCGGCGGTGCGATGGCGGGTTCCGGTCTCCGATGAGAGGATCGTCGGGTCCGGCATCAGCTGGACGTTGGCACAGACGATCTTGGTCGCCTGCTCGTTGAGCACGATCGCCCCGTCCATCTTCGCCACCTGGTAGAGCAGGGCGGGGGTGTAGTCGATGTCGAGGTTGATGCCCCCTGAAAAGAGAAAGGAGACCTCCTCAGGGTCTCCGATGACGATCAGCCCGCCTGTCCGCGAGTGAACGATGTTGTCGATCCCCTCGCGCAGCGCGGTGCCCGGAGCGACGATGTCGAGGGCCCGGAGTAGCCGCGGATCCTGTCGCGCCTCCAACTCCTGTAGATCGTCGCCGGGAAGCGAAGACGCCATCGGGATTGATGGAAGCAGATAGCGAAGCAGCGTGCTTTGCGGGGAAATCCGCCTGGATAGGTCGGGAAAGAACTTGTCAAGAGCGGTTTTGCGGGGCGGCTCGGCGGCGGGTCCGGTCGCCGCAGGAACCGTCCCAAGCATGCGCGAACCCGCGCATGCTCGGGCCCCACCTACGGCGCCACCCGCCGAGGAGCGGCTACGCGGCTCGCTTCAGGTCGGACGATGACCGGTTGCCGGATAGGGCCGCTTTGAGAGAGCTGACTGGGGCGAGGCCCGGGACCGGTTCGTCGCCGGAGGGTGGGCCCAGCACCCTCCCCAGCCCGAATTTCTGGGCCTCCGCTACGCGCCGGTCCGCGTGGGCGACGTAGCGGACCTCTCCCGTGAGGCCGACCTCCCCGAAGCAGGCGAGCGGCTTGCCGTCCGCCTCGAGGGCGCGGCCGGAGTTTGCGGAGGCGACGGCGAGCGCGATCGCGAGATCGCCGCCGGGCTCGTCGATCCGGACACCGCCGACGACGTTCACGACGACGTCCGCCGAGGAGAGGGAGAGCCCGGCGTGTCGCGTCAGGACCGCCAGGACGAGGGCCAGGCGGTTCCGATCGACGCCCGTGGCGGTGCGGCGAGGCGGGACGATCTCGGTCGGCGCCACCAGGGCCTGGACCTCGACGAGCAGCGGCCGTGTCCCCTCCATCGAGCAGAGGACCACGGACCCCGGCGCCGGCCGCGCCTCTCCCACGAAGCGGGCCGATGGGTCCTCGACCTCCACCAGGCCACCCTGCCGCTTCTCGAAGACGCCGACCTCGCTGGTCGCGCCGAAGCGGTTCTTGAGCGCCCGCAGCGTCCGGTAGGCGCGCTCGCGCTCGCCGTCGAAGCGCAGCACGCAGTCGACGAGGTGCTCGAGCACCCGAGGACCGGCCAGCGTGCCGTCCTTC
>DASTAI010000154.1:0-10903 GCA_035712865.1 Solirubrobacterales bacterium | reverse complement strand
GACTTGGACGAGGCCGGTCGAGTTGATCATCTGACGCTGCGCCCCCTCCCCCGCGTCGACGAGGATCCGGCTCCCACCGGAGCGAATCAGCACGCAGGCGGTCGCCCGCCGCGCCGAGGGCACGGAGCCGCCCGTACCGAGGAAGACCACGGAGAGATCCATGACGCGCCAAGCCTAAACTTGGCACCCCGCGCCCGTAGCTCAGCTGGATAGAGCGCTTCCCTCCGGAGGAAGAGGCCGCAGGTTCGAATCCTGCCGGGCGCGTTGTGAGCGGCGCCGCCACGGTTGACGCCCGCATCGAGCAAACGACGGGTCGCCACCTTCGCGCGACGGCTTCCGGCACGCGCAGCCCCGCCCTCCTGGGGCTGCTCATCGCTCTCGCCTGCTCGGGCACCCTTCTCCTGATCCTCCAGTCCCACCTCACGTTCTTCGCGGACGACTGGAGGTTCCTGCTGGAACGACGCGGGTCGAGTCCGGACGCCTACCTCGACCCGCACAACGACCACATCGCGGTTCTCCCGGTCGCCATCTACAAGGCGATCCTCGAGGTCTTCGGCATGAGCTCGGCTCTCCCTTTCGCGGTCTTCGCCACTGCGGTCTTTCTGCTGAGTGCGGCGGCGCTCTTCCTCTACCTCCGCGGCCGCGTCGGCGACTGGCTGGCGCTCATCGGCGCGACCTTGATCCTGTTCCTTGGCGCCGCCTGGGTGGACCTGCTCTGGTCCTTTCAGATCGGACTCTCTGGATCGCTCGCCACCGGGATCTTCGCGCTGCTCGCTCTTCAGCGGGACGGTCCGCCAGGGGATCGGATCGCCTGCGTCCTGCTCACGGTTTCGACCGCCTCTTCCGAGCTAGGGGTGTCCTTCGCGGTGGCGGCCCTGGTCAACGTGGGACTCGGCCCGGCGCCGCGCCGTCGCCGTCTCTATGTCGCGGCGGTCCCACTGGTCCTCTACGTGGTCTGGTTCCTCGGCTGGGGTCACAAGGGACCGGAAGCGTTCACCTGGCACAACGTCCTCGTCTCGCCGAAATATGTCTTCGAGGCGATTTCCCAGGCGATCGCCTCGGTCCTCGGCCTGGCGACGCCGCTGACCGGGAGCGGTGCGCAGCCGGTCGGCCTGATCTGGGGAGAGATCCTGCTGGTGGTACTGCTCGCGGTCTCGGTCTGGCGGGTCCGTCGGCTCGGCGGCATCTCCCGCGGACTCGCGACGTCCCTCGCACTCGGCGGGTCGTTCTGGCTCTTCGCCGCTTTCAACGCCTACCCCGAGGTGCGGCTGCCGACCAACGGCCGCCTTCAGTACCCGGGCGCGGTCTTCGTGCTCTTGATCGCCGCCGAACTGGCGCGGGGATACCGCCCTGACCGTCGCGTCCTCGCCGTCGGGGCGGTGATCGCCGTGGCGGCGGTGGTCAGCGGGGTGCTCTTCCTCGACAAGGGCTACCGGATGCGTAAAACCGCGAGCCAGATCGAGCGCGTCAGGCTGACCGCACTGGAGATCGCCCGCCCGCGCCTGAGCCCCGACACCACCGTGAATCTGGATCTGATCACCCAGGTGAAGGCAGGGGACTACTTCTCAGCGGTCGACGAATTCGGCTCGCCGGCTCTCTCGGACTCCGAGCTCGCATCGAGCGATGAGATGCAACGGCAGGCCGCCGACGGAGCGCTCGCCTCGTTCCTCGACATACGCCTTGCTGAGGTCCAGGCGGGGAGCCCGGCTCCGGGCCGTGGTGCCGCATGCCTGGTGGCCCGCGGATCGCCGACGGCCCGCGTGTCAGCGCCACTTCGACCCGGCGCCTACACGCTGGCCACTCGAGGGCTTCCCGCCGAGGTCCATCTGACGCGCTTCGCCGTCCAGCCCTCAGTCGCACTGGGAACCCTCGGCCCCGGCCAGGTTGCCGCCTTCGATCTGCCCCGTGACGAGTCGCCCCGGCCCTGGCGGCTCGCCGTGGTGGGCGCGGGGCCGGTCACCGTCTGCCGAGACCGAACCCCGGGCTGAGGGCCAGACAATGGAGACGGTCCCAGTCCCCAATCGGCGGTCAACCGCGGTCGCAGCGGGAGCGGTCGATCACGCCGAGGTGAGCGACCTCGCCCTTCGTCCGGAATCTGGCGCTCAGCACCCCCTTCTTGGCCGACCACGCCTTGCGCTTCAGTCTCTTGCCGTCGAGGCGGACCACGCAGGGTCGGAGCCTGTGCTTCAGCGTGGTCAGGGATGCGTCCAGCTGGATCCGGTAGCCCTCCGCCCGCCGCACCGTGAGCTTCCAGGAATGCTTGCCCTCCTTCGAGCGCAGGCCGCCGTTCTCTCCGAAGGGTGATCTCGACTTCCCGCGCGGAAATGCGATCAGATGGAGGCGCCGCGCGACATCGTCGAGACCGACGGTGGAGCTCGTGCCGTAGCCGGCGAGGGTCTCGGTGTCGGCGGGAAGCAGCGGCAGGATCGCGCCGGCACGCACCATCAACGGCAGCTGTTCGAGCGGTGCGGAGACGGTGACGCTCCGCCCGCCCTTGGCCGCCTTCGCCTTGCGCAGCCGCAGCGACCCATCGCCATCGCGGTAGGACACCGCCTTCCAGAAGTCGACCCAGCGACCGCCGGGCAGGTAGATCTCCCGCTTCGTCTCGCCCGGCTGGCGGACCGGCGCGACCAGCAGGTCGGGGCCGAACATGAACTCGTCCTCCTGCGCGGATGCGGTCTGGTCGGACGGATAGACGAGAGCCAGGTCGCGCATGAGCGGCATGCCCGTCCGGCGATATTCCCCGTCCGCGGCCAGCAGGTAGGGATAGAGCTGTGTTCGCAGCTTCGCGTACCGCCGCCAGATCGGCAGGATCGCGGGGTCGAAGATCTGCGGCCGCGTGTTCGGGCCGAGGTTGAACCCGTTCGCCTCCGTCCGCATCACGCCCGACGCCGCACCGAACTCGATCCAGCGAACGAGCAGCTCCAGGCTCAACTTGCCCGCGAAGGCCCCGAAATAGCCGCCGATGTCCGAGCCCCAGCGTGAGATCCCGGACGTCCCCAGCGACAGCGCCTGCTTGATGGCGGAGTCGAGACCGTCATAGCCCCAATCGGTGGTGGGATCGCCGCCCCAGACGATCTGGGCGCAGCGCTGGGTTCCGGTCCACCCCGAGCGCACGAACGGCGCCAGCGGGTGAGGCGCCCCCTGCGCATAGTCGCGGGTCGCGCAGTGGTAGAGCGTCGGATAGAGGTTGTGCATCCGCGTCCCCGGTGTCCCGTCGGCGGATTTGGCATCGAGCGGCGTGTATTCGCCGAAGTCCTCCATCCAGCCGTCGTAGCCGTGGCCAACCGCCTCGCCGATCAGGCCGTTCCAGAAGGCCTGGGCACCCGGCGCCGTGAAGTCGAACTGCGAGACGGGGCTGACGAGGTTGCCGGTGTTGAGGTTGTAGACGTAGGGCGCGTCGAGCTGGTTCGTGTTGAGCACGCCCGCGGCCGCGGCCTGGGAGTAGGCGGGCTGATAGCTCGTGCAGATCATCGGGTTGAAGTAGGTGGTGATGGCGTAGCCGAGGTCGTGGAACGCGGAGGTGAACGGCGGCTGCTGCGACTCCACCCCCTGCTGCGCGCCACACGGCAGGTAATGCAGATAGGTGTTCACGGCCGACCCGGGAACATCGGCTTCGCGCAACGACCTCGCCTGGCCAAGTTGGTCCGAGCCGGTCGGCTGATACCAGGGACCGAAGACCCACGGCGCGGCCACCGGCGGCTGGCGTCCGGTCAGCTCCGTCAGCCGGCGCAGGGCGTCCGCCGGCTCGGGACCGGCGATGAAGCGCAGATCCAGGGTCGTCGCCTGCGCCTCGACGCTCCAGGCGGACGGGTCCGAGCTGCCGAGACGGAAGTAACTCGTCTCCTCGTTCCCCAGCAGCACGCCGTACCCCGCCGTGGAGAGCAGCCAGGGGACCGGGAAGTAGGTCGCGTCGTCGCGCGGATGCCAGCCCTGCGGAGGGATGAAGTTGCCGATCAGAGACCGGTCGGCCGGGGCGTACGGCCCATCGGAGACGTAGTTCTCCACTTCGTTCCCTCGCTGGTTCACGGCGTTGGAGCGCTCGCCGAAGCCCAGGTACCGTTCACTCGGCTGGGCGTCGAACCCCATGCCGATCGCGGTCACACCCGCAGTCGATCCCGTCACCGATGCGCTCAGCGAGATCACCCCGTCGCCGCCGGGGTCGATCCGCACCTGGATCCCCCGGGCCGGGTCCGTGGTCTCGAGCTGCGCGACGTAGGAGCCACCCTGCATCCCCCCCGATGCGACGCGCGTCGCATGGAACCAGCCGGCGGACGTGCTGAATCCGAGGGTTCCCGTCGGTCCGGCCCCGAGGCCCCGGTTCTCGCTCAGGACGAGATGACCGGCTCCGTCCGTGACCGTCAGATGCCACGGATCCGAGTCGGCACCGACCCGGAGGTCGCCCGAGCTCACCTGTGCCGAGGCAGCGGAAGCGCAGATCAGCAACGCGGCGAAGACGAAGAAGCCGGCGGCCAGCTGCGCGCCCCGCCGAGCCACCACGAGCGGGTCAGCCGCCGGCGACGGCGGGGAGGATCGTGACCTCGTCCCCGTCGGAGACCTGCGTCTCGAGTCCGTCCTGGAACCGGATGTCCTCTCCCGAGACATAGACGTTGACGAAACGCCGGAGATCTCCGTCCTGGGTGATCCTCTCTCGCAACCCGTCGTGCTGGTCGAAGACCGCGTCGAGCGCCTCGCCGACGGTCGAGCCCTCCACCTCGATCTCTCCATCGCCGCCCGTGGCGGCTCGCAACTGGGCCGGGATCTTCACAGTGACGCTCATTTCGGCCCGGATCTTAGTTAGGCGGTGAGCTCCGCGCCCGCGAACTCGGCCTCGAACGCCTCCAGATTCGGCTCGATCTCGTGCATCCGGAACGACTCGCGCGCGGCGTCCAGTGTCTTCAATCCCTCACCGGTGATGTAGGCGACGACCCGCTCTTCCGGCCCGATCACACCGGACTCGGCGAGCTTGGTGAGGACACCCACCGTCACGCCGCCGGCAGTCTCGGTGAAGACCCCGGTCGTCTCGGCGAGCAGCCGGATCCCGGCGCGGATCTCTTCGTCGGTGACCGACTCGATCACGCCGCCGCTCGAGCGCGCCAGCTCCAGCGCATAGGGGCCATCGGCGGGATCCCCGATCGCGAGGCTCTTGGCGATCGTGTCCGGCGAGCGCTCAGGCTTGCAGACGTCCCGGCCCTCCGCGAATGCGGTCGCCACCGGCGAGCAGCCGAGCGCCTGGGCCCCGCAGAAGATCGGCAGCTCTCCCTCGACCAGCCCCAGCTCGAGCCAGTCGGCCATGCCCTTCGCGACCTTCGTGAACATCGAGCCCGACGCGATCGGCGCGACCACCCGGTCCGGCAGCTTCCAGCCGAGCTGCTCGATCGTCTCGAAGGCGAGGGTCTTCGAGCCCTCCGAGTAGTAGGGGCGCAGGTTCACGTTGACGAACGCCCAGGGATGGGTCTGGCTGAGCTCCGTGCAGAGCCGGTTGACGTCGTCGTAGGTGCCGCGGATGCCGACCAGCTTGGTCCCGTAGATGCCGGTGGCGAGGAGCTTCTGCTCCTCGAGGTCCGCCGGCACGAAGACGTAGGAGTCGAGCCCGGCGGCGGCGGAGTGCGCGGCGACCGCGTTGGCGAGGTTGCCCGTGGAGGCGCAGGCGACGGTCTCGAAGCCCAGCTCCTTGGCCTTCGCGATCGCCACCGCCACGACGCGATCCTTGAAAGAGTGGGTCGGGTTGGCGGCGTCGTTCTTGATCCAGACCTCCCCCAGGCCCAGCCGCTCGGCCAGGCGGTCGGCGCGGATCAGCGGCGTCAGCCCCGGCTCGAGGGGATCTCCCGGGCGACTCTCGAACGGCAGAAAATCGGAATAGCGCCAGATGCCCCGGGACCCGGCCTGGATCTTGCGACGTGCCTCTTCGGGATCGAGGCCGGAGAAGTCGTAGGAGACCTCGAGCGGCCCGAAGCACTGCTCACAGACGAAGCGGGCGTCGAGGGGATAGGTCTCGCCGCATTCCTTGCATTTCAGAGACTGGACTGACATTGGGGCTCCTCTACGTAAAAACCTCCGCCTGGTCTTCGGTGGGCGGAGGTCCGTTTCGGAGCTCTTCCCACATCTTCCAGGCCGCTGATCGAACCGCGACACCTGCTGGAGTTGGCACCTTCCCCGGACCTAGATCCGAGGGGGTTGCCGGGGCTTCTTCGGGCCAGTCCCTCCACCCCTCTTGATGTGGTGCGTATGTGACGGAGGACTATATCAACGCCGGAAATCCGCATTTACATGCGCAAAACCGGGCACCCGCGTGCGGCGAGGGCCCTCGGCTCGCAGTACAGTGGAATGTCATGGAGATGGACGCGACGATCACGGTAGGTCCAGAAGATGCCGAACCTCCCTCGCCCCAGGCTGCGCAGGACACGCGCCGGCGAGCTCGTTGCGCCGCTTCCGGCTGAGCCGCAGGCGCCGAAGGTCGAGGAGATCGCGGCCGAGGGGCTGCGCTGGATCAAGATCGACCAGCCGGGCGCGATCGAGCAGGGCTGGCTGGAGGAGAACTTCGACTTCCACGCCCTCGACTACGAGGATGTCCTCTCCCGCAACCAGCGGCCGAAGATCGACGTCTACGACGACTACCTGTTCATCGTCCTCCAGTTCCCGGTCTTCGACCGGGCCGCCGGGCGGCTGAACGCAGCCGAGCTCGACATCTTCGTCGGCGCCGGTTTCCTGATCACGATCCCGAACCAGCCGATCCAGCCCGTCGAGTACCTGTTCGAGCGCTGCCGCCAGAAGGAGGAGCTCCGGGATCAGCTCTTCAGCCGCGGCTCGGGCTATCTGCTCTACCGGATCGTCGACGACAGCTTCGACTACTGCTTCCCGATGCTGCGGAAGATCGGCAATAAGCTCGACCGCCTGGAGGAGGAGATCTTCGGGGAGGAGCGCTCGGAGGAGATCGTCCGCGACATCTCCAACGTGAAGCAGGAGATCATCAACTTCCGCAAGGTGATCCGGCCGCAGCGCCCGGTTCTCCGAGACCTCGAGAAGGTGAAGGAGCGCTACCTCTCGCCCGACATGGACCTCGAGATCTACTTCGACGACGTCGTCGACGCCAACGAGCGCATCTGGGACATGCTCGAGAACGACAAGGAGGTCATCGAGGCGCTGGAAGACACGAACGAATCCGTGCTCTCGCACCGCGTCAACGACATCCTTCGGGTACTCACCTCGATCAGCGTCATCGTCCTGCCGCTGACCCTGCTCGCGAGCATCTGGGGCATGAACGTAGGCGTTCCCGGAGAGCAGGACATGACCGCCTTCTGGGTGATCGTCGGCGCCATGATCGTGCTGCTCGTCGGCATGGTCACCTACTTCCGCAGGCGGGGGTGGCTCTAGCTACATACGATCCCGGAGTGGATCGCATCTGGGCCCCGTGGCGGCTCACCTACGTGAAGGACGCCTCAAAGGACAACGAGTCCGAATGCATCTTCTGCGCGGCGCTGGACGCCGGGAATGACGATGCGAACCTGATCGTCCGGCGGGGGGAGCGCGCGTTCGTGATGCTCAACAAGTACCCGTACACAAACGGCCACCTGATGGTCGCCCCCTACGAGCACATCGCCGAGCTGCAGGGGCTGGACGAGGAGACCATGGCCGAGATCATGTCCCTGGCGCAGCGCGGGATCAGCGCGCTCGAGTCCAGCTATGCCCCGCACGGCTACAACGTCGGCTTCAACCAGGGCCGGGTGGCCGGCGCGGGCGTGGAGCACCACATCCACATGCACGTCGTCCCCCGCTGGGGCGGCGACACCAACTTCATGCCGGTGCTCGGCGACACTCGCGTCATGAACCAGACGCTGCACGACAGCTACGAGACGGTGAAGGAGGCGTTCGGCTGATGGCGATCACCGCCCCTCCGGCCGGGATCTTCAAGGCCTACGACATCCGCGGCGTCTACGGCGAGGAGCTGGACGAGGAGACCGCGCACCTGATCGGCCGCGCCTACGCCCGTGTCCTCGCCGGCATCCGCAGCAAGGAGACATCCACGCTGCGGGTCGGCCTCGGGCACGACATGCGCCTGAGCTCGCCGGGAATGGCCGAGGGGGTGCGAACGGGCCTGGTCGAGGAGGGCGTCTCGGTGATCGACGCCGGCGAGGTGGCAACGGAGATGAGCTACTACCTCGTCGGCTCTCGGGAGCTCGACGGCGGCGCGATGGTCACGGCTTCGCACAATCCGAAGAAGTACACGGGCGTGAAGCTGCTGCGAGAGGGCGCCCTCGCTCTCTCGGGCGACGCCGGAATCCAGGAGGTGCGCGCGGAGATCGACCGCGGCCTGCCCGATCCCCCCGGAGGGGGGAGCGTGGAGGAGGTCGACATCTATCCGGACTTCCACGAGCACATGCTGGCCGCGGTCGAAACGGACGCGATCGGGCCGCTTCGGATCCTGGCGGACGGCAGTGACGGGATGGCCGGGCCGATGGTCGGGCCGCTACTCGAGACGCTGAATCTCGAGGTCACCACCAGCCGGTGGGAGCCGAACGGCGACTTCCCCGAGGCGGGTCCGAACCCCTTCCTGGAGGAGAACCGCCGGATGCTCGTAGAGCAGGTGAAGAAGGAGGGCGTCGATCTGGCCATCGCCTGGGATGGCGACGCGGACCGCTGCTTCTTCATCGACGACAAGGGCGTGTTCTGCGACGGTGACTTCGTCTGCGCCCTGCTCGCCCGCGCCACCCTCGCGAAGGAGCCTGGTGCGACCATCCTCTACGACCCGCGCTCGAGCCGCGCGGTGCCCGACACGGTGGCGGCCGCGGGCGGCAAGTCCGACCTCAGCCGGGTCGGGCACGCCTTCTTCAAGATCCGGATGCGCGAGACCGGCGCCGCCTTCGGCGGCGAGGTCTCCGGGCACTACTACTTCCGCCACTTCTACTGCGCGGATTCCGGCACCCTGCCGGCGCTGCTGATGCTCGAGCTCGTCTCACGCGAGGACCGCCCGCTCTCGGCGCTGATGGATGAGTTCCGGTCCAAGTACTTCATCTCGGGAGAGATCAACACCGAGGTCGCGGACCAGGAGGCGAAGATGCGGGAGATCGAGGAGCGCTACTCGGACGGTGAGATCTCACATCTGGACGGCGTCTCGGTCGACTACGCCGACTGGCACTTCAACGTGCGTCCCTCCAACACCGAGCCGCTGCTCCGCCTCAACCTCGAGTCGCTCGTCTCCAGGCAGGATATGGAGGCCAAGCGCGACGAGGTCCTCGGGCTGATTCGTGGGTGAGGAGACAGCCCCGGAGGTCTGGGAGCGGATCTCTGACGCCGGCATCCGCGTACTGCGGATCCCGACTCCGTTCCAGGTCGGCAGAGTCAACACCTACCTGCTCGAGGACGAGCCGCTGACGCTGATCGACTCTGGACCCAACTCCGGCAAGGCGCTCGACGAGCTCGAGCGCCAGCTGGAGGCGCTGGGCCATGCGATCGAGGACCTCGAACTGGTGATCATCACTCACCAGCACATCGATCATCTCGGGCTGGTGGACATCGTGGCGAAGCGGTCCGGCGCCGAGGTCGCGGCGCTCGACCAGCTGGCGCCGTTCGTCGAGAACTTCGGAGCCGATGCCGAGCGCGACGACGAGGAGGCGGCCGCGCTGATGCTGAGGCACGGGATCTCGGAGGAGGTCGTCCGCGCCCTCAGGCAGGTGACCGGCAGCTTCCGGGCGTGGGGCTCGAAGGCGCATGTGGGCCGGCCTCTCCATGACGGCGAGGAAATCGGGCTCCGGGACCGCCGCCTGGAGGTGCAGCACCGCCCCGGCCACAGCCCCTCGGACACGCTCTTCTGGGACGCGGACCGCCGCATCCTGATCGCGGCCGACCACCTGATCAAGCACATCTCCTCCAACCCGCTGATCTCCCGCCCACTGGACGGCTCGGCCGAGCGGACCCAGGCCCTCGTCACCTACCTCGAGTCCCTGAAGCGGACGCGGGAGCTGCCGGCGGAGATCGTCCTCGCGGGCCACGGCGAGCCGATCACCGATCACGTCGCCCTCATCGACGAGCGCTTCAGGCTCCACCAGCGGCGGGCCGAGAAGCTCTACGGCCTCATCGCGGAGCAGCCGCGAACCGGCCACGAGCTCGCTCAATCTCTGTGGGGAGACGTGGCCGTTACCCAGGCGTTCCTGACGCTCTCGGAGGTGATCGGGCACGTCGATCTGCTCGTCAACGCCGGCCGCGTCCGCGAGGTCGATGACGGGACGGTGCTGCGCTATGAGGCCACCTCCGACACGCCGGCTGCCGAGCTCGGCGACCTGATCCCGGGTGGTAACCCCGCCGCGCAGCGGGGTTAGGAGAGAGGCGTGCCCACGATCGCCCCTGCCCAGAGACACCCGGAACCTGCCGCGGCGGCGGTCCCGCTCGAGCCGGGCGCGGAAAAGAAGCGGATGCTGATCATCGTCAATCCGTACGCGACGACCGTCTCGGATCGGCTGAAGAACCTGGTCGTGTACGCGCTTCAGGCCCGATACGAGGTCGAGGCCGTCGACACCAAGGCGGCGGAACACGCCATCGAGATCGGGCGAGAGGCGCGCGCGGGCGGCTACGACATCGTCGTCGCCTTCGGTGGGGACGGAACGCTGAACGAGGTTGCGAACGGCCTGGCCGGCACCGACGTGCCGGTATCCGTGCTGCCGGGCGGCTCCACCAACGTGGTCGCCCGGACTCTCGGCATTCCGAACGACGTGGTCGATGCGACCGAGCATCTCATTGGCCTCGCCGACGACTTCGACCCGCGCAAGATCGATCTCGGTCGCTGCAACGGGCGGCGCTTCGTCTTCGCCTGCGGTGTGGGGCTGGACGCCACCGTTGTCAAGCGGGTGGACGCGCATCCGCGCCTCAAGGCCCGCGCGAGGCAGTGGTACTACACCTGGGCCGCCGT
>DASTAI010000153.1:0-4160 GCA_035712865.1 Solirubrobacterales bacterium | reverse complement strand
TTCCTCAGCCCGGCCGAGGCGATCACCCCGAAGGGCTTCCGGACGGTGATCGAGCTGAACGTCCAGGGGACCTGGCAGATGACCCACGCCGCCGCCACCAAGGCGTTCATCCCGCAGGAGACCGGGAAGGTGATCAGCATCACCGTGTCGCCGCACATGGGCTTCCCGGGAATGGTCCACACTGGAGCCGCCAGGGCCGCCGTCGAGAACATGATGAGGACCCTCTCCGTCGAGTGGGCTCGCTTCGGAATCCGGCTGATCGCCGTCGCGATCGGCCAGTTCGACACCGAGACGCTGCGGACCAAGTATCCGCAGGAAATCGTGGACAACGTGGCGAGCACGGTGCCTCTCGGCCGCCTCGGCACCGAGGACGAGATGGCCTGGTTGGCCGCCTACCTCGCCTCGCCGGCCGGCGACTTCTTCTCTGGCTGTGTGATCACCGTCGACGGCGCGCGCGACAACTGGTTCGGCCAGTGGCCGCCGGGCGACGGTGGCGAGCCGCTGTCCGAGGAAAGGCGAGACGGCTGAGGGGCCTGCTCGCTCTGGCGGCCGCGGCGGCGCTGCTCGTGATCGGGCAGGGCACGGCGACGGCCGAGGGCTGCCTGTATCAGGACGAGGCGGTGAACGGTTCGAACCAGGCTCGCGTGGAGCGCTCCCTGCTCTGTCTGACGAACGCGGTGAGGGGCCGCGCCGGTCTCAACCTCCTCGTCGCCGATCGGCGACTGAACGCGGCGGCCCGGGATCACAGCGCCGACATGGTCGCGCGCGGCTACTTCAGCCACACCAGCCCCGATGGCAGCTCGCCGAGCGACCGGGCGCAGGCCGCCGGGTATCCGGGAGGGGCGGGGGAGAACATCGCGGCGAGCAGTGGAGAGACGGCAATATCGGTCTTCTCTCTCTGGCGCTCAAGCCCGGGACACAACGCGAACATCCTCGGTTCGTATTCCGCCATCGGCCTCGGGGCGGCACCCGGCTTCCCCGGCGGGCCGGCCGGGATCACCGCGACCCAGATGTTCGGGCGGGCCGCCGCTCAGGGCAGCGATACCGGCCTCGACCTCTACTTCCGGAACGAGCACTGCGCGTCGACGAAGCTCCGAAAGGTGGCGTTGAAGGCCAGGCTGCGCGGCGCGAAGAAGGGCCGCCGAGCGAAGCTGCGGCGAAAGCTCCGCCGTGCGAAGCGCGCCGTCGCCACCGCCTGCACCGGGCCCGCAGAGCAGCCGCTGCTCTAGCCGGGCGGCCGGAAGGCGATCTCGCCGAGGCGCCTGTAGCCCGCGACGGAGGGGTGGATTCCGTCGGCGGTCCACTCGGGCTTCATCACGCCCTGGTGCTCGGGGTCCTCGAGCACCCGGTGGAAGGGGAGGACGGTGGCGCCGGCGCTCCGCGCCATCGCCGCGATGCGACGGTTGAGCTCGTCGATCACCGGATCGGCCTGGGGGGCCGGGTTGTTGGGCAGCACGTCGGCCACCGCCACGTCCAGGTTCGCGTCGTTCGCTGCCTGGAGCATCGCCCGCAGGTTGGCGAGGATCGCCCGCGGTGCAACGCCGGCGGCGAGGTCGTTGATCCCGCCCTGGATCACAACGGCGTCGGCGCCGCTCATGCAGTCCTCGAGACGGCTGGCGATCTGATCGGTGTGCTCGCCGCGACCCCCGCAGTTGCGGAACTCGAGCTCGGGATGCTCCCTCTGCGCCCAGTACTCCCATTGGCTCCTCGGGTCGTTGCCGAGACCGAGCTGCTTTCGCAGCTTGGCGTGTGGGTCGTAGCCCGGATTCCCCGCGGTGATCGAGTCGCCGATCGCGGCGACCAGCCGTTGGTCGCCACCGCTGCCGCAGCCGGCCGCAATTGCGATCACTGCGGCGACCGCAGTCGCGGCCGCCCCTCACAGGAGTACATGCCGGTGAACTGACCGCCGGTCACATTGATGACCTGGCCGTGGACGAAGTTGGAGAGCCCCGAGCAGAGGAACGCCACCGGGCCCGCCGCGTCTGACGGCTCCGCGGGACGACCGAGCGGAATCGTCAGCCGGGCCATCTGCCGCATCTGCTCCGGGATCCCGAGCGAGACCTCCTCGGAGCTCTCGCCCGCGGCCTGCATCGTCTCCCCCTTCTCCTTCGCCTGGGTGAGGCGCGTCTCCACGAACCCGAAGGCGACGGCGTTGCAGTTGATCTTGAACTGTCCCCATTCCTTCGCGACGGTCTTGGTCAGTCCGGTCACGCCCGCCTTTGCGGACGAGTAGTTCGCCTGGCCTGCGTTGCCCATCGTGCCCGAGATCGAGGTGATGTTGACGATCTTGCGGAAGACCTCCTTGCCCTCCTGGGCTTCCTGCTTGGCCGCCTCGCGCCAGCTCGGGGCCAGCGCGCGGATCACGCGGAACGGCACGATCGTGTGGATGTCGAGCATGGCCTGGAACTGCTCGTCGGTCATCTTGTGGATCACGCCGTCCCACGTGTAGCCGGCGTTGTTGACCACGGCGTCCACCTGCCCGAAGGCGTCGATCGCGGCCTTGACCAGGTCGTCCGGGGTGCCGGGCTTCGTCAGGTCACCGGCGAAGACGGCCGTCTCGCCGTCGATCTCGTTCGACGCCTCCTCGGCCACGTCGCCGTCGAGGTCGTTGATCAGCACCCTGGCGCCCTCGGCCACGAACAGCTCAGCCGTCGCGCGCCCGATCCCTCTCGCCGAGCCGGTGATGATCGCGCTCTTTCCGTCAAGCAATCCCAAGGTCGTCGCCTCCTTCGATGGTTGAGCCGGCGGATTCTTACCCAAACCGGTACGTCGCGATTCCCTGGGCGACGACTGCGTCCTCGGGGTCGGTGACGGTGACCTCGCAGAAGCTGAGCCGGCCACCCCGCTTGGCGACGCGCGCCATGGCCCGCAGGTCGACGCCGCTCGCCGCGGAGGCGAAGTTGACCGAGAGCGAGACCGTGGAGCCGGCCGGGTTCTCGGGCACATCGTCGGTGGCCCAGGCGGCCGCCATGGCGGCGGTGTCGATCAACGCGCCGATCGCTCCGCCGTGGACGACGTCGCCGATCGTCGCCAGCTCGGGCTTGAACGGGAGCTCCAGCACGGCTTCATCAGCGCCGAGCGAGACGACCCGAATACCGAGCTGTGCCGCGTGCGGCGAGTTCGGAATGAACTGCTCGATGATTTCGCGGCGCGTCGGCATCTGCTCAGAAGCCGAGGATCGCAGGGCCGAGGGAGAGGAGGTCGCGAGGGTCGACGCCGTGCTCCTCCTCGAACTTGTGCTGGAGCCGGTCGTCGAACAGCGCGAGCAGGAGCTCCTCGCGGCTCGAGCCGAACTTGCAGGCGGCGTTGTCCAGGGCCTCGAGTGAGAGGTTCTGGAGCGCGCCGCTGATCCCGCCCACATCGGGGAGGTCGCGGTCGTGGCAGGGATCGGCGATCTGGACCGTGTCCTTGCTCGAGCTCGCGTAGGCGATCCCGTAGACGCCCGCCGCGAACAGGGCGACGATCACGGCCGTTGCCACCGCGGGCCGGGCGAGTGCGGAGGCCGCTCGGCCGACACCGGTCAGGAGCAGCAGCGCGGCGAGCAGGGCGAGGATCGAGGTGACGATGAACGCCGGCCGGAACGCGGAGCGGACGGCGCTGGTGACGACGTCGTCGAGGCGATCGCCGAGATGCCCCAGCTCGGTGGCCTCATCCTCGCCCAGGTCGCCTTGGGCCTTGGTGATCGCCTGGTGCAGCTGGCCGCGGGGGTCATCGGTGTTGATGCTGCCGAAGAGGTCGGGGGCGATCTCGATCTTGTCCTGCGGCGGCAGATTCGCGTCGAGAACGACGGCGGTGCCCTGCTCGCGCGCCGTGTCGATCGTCGAGGTCAGATGCGAGGAGATCAGAGGCGCCAGGGCCGCTAGAGCGATGGCGATGCCGGCATGCCTGATGGCGAGCAGCCGGGCGACCTCCCGGCGATTGCGCTCTGGGAGGAGCTCCCCCGAGAGCGCGGTCAGGGCCAGCCCCATGCCGGCGCCGGCCAGGACCTGCGGGATCACCGTCCACCAGGCCGAGGCGCCGGGAAGGAGGGCGAGGCACGCGACGCCGCCCGCCACGAGCAGCGAACCGCAGACGGCCCTGATCAGCGGGTCGCCGGGAATGCGCGAAGAGGCGATCGCGGCGACCGGGAGCACGCTCACGGCGAGCGCTGCGGTCAGCGG
>DASTAI010000152.1:0-3815 GCA_035712865.1 Solirubrobacterales bacterium | reverse complement strand
TACGAGAACGAGGTCGACGCGCTCTACGCCTAGCCGGCCCCGAACGCGAAGCGGAGGAGCCGGCGCTTGACGAGGTTCTTGGTAGCTCCGGATTCGTTCAAGGGCACGCTAAGCGCCCGCCAGGTCGCCGAGGCGATCGGCCGCGGTCTGGAGGATGCCGGGGCGGTTCCCGACCTCTGCCCCGCGGCCGACGGCGGTGAGGGAACGGCCGACGTGCTGCTCGACGCGCTGGGTGGCGAGCGACGGACGGCCGAGGTGCACGATCCACTCGGCAGGGCGATCGAGGCGACCTATGCGCTCGTGCGCGATGGCTCCGAGGCTGTCGTCGAGGTTGCTGCTGCGTCCGGCCTCGGCCTCGTCGGCGAGGAGGAACGGGACGCCGAGCGGGCCTCGAGCGCCGGCACGGGAGAGCTGATCGTCGCCGCCGCGGCCGCGGGTGCCGACCGGATCCTCGTGGCCGCCGGCGGGAGCGCGACGACCGACGGCGGCCGCGGCGCGATCGACGCGATCGAGGCCGCCGGCGGTCTCGGCGACCGGCGCATCGAGGTTCTCTGTGACACCACCGTGCCCTTCGAGCGGGCGGCGGCGGTCTTTGCGCCGCAGAAGGGCGCCTCCTCCGAGGCAGTCGAGCGGCTCACCTCGAGGCTCGCCGCCGAGGCGGGTGCGCTGCCGCGGGACCCGCGAGGCCGGGCGATGACCGGCGCAGCGGGAGGCCTCTCCGGGGGGCTCTGGGCCGCGTTCGGGGCCCACCTCGTGCTCGGGTCGACCTTCGTCCTCGGGGTGGTCGGCTTCGACCGCCGCCTCGAGCAGGCCGATGCCGCGATCACGGGAGAGGGCCGGCTCGACGCCCAGAGCCGCGAGGGGAAGCTGACGGGACAGATCGCGAGGCGCTGCCGGGACGCGCGGGTGCCGTGTCACCTGATCGCGGGAGAGATCGCCCTCGATCCCGACGACGAGGCCTGGTTCGGCTTTGCGACGCTGGCGTCGGCGGGAAGCCGGGACTCGATCAGCGGGGCGGCGGAGCGGATCGCGGCGTCCGCGTCAGGCTGAGCCGCTGGCTACGGCGGACCGGTCCAGCCGGCCGCGTAGCAGGGGGCGGCACCGCATGGATCGATGATCTGGCCGTCGGGCCTCAGGAACTCCGCGATCTGGTGGCGGATGTCAGGCGAGGTGTTGATCACCGTGTCGTGCGGGTCGACGCCGAAGCTGTCGTCGGGCGCGGTGTTGGTGATCGGCGCCGGGTCCGTCCCCAGCGTTCCGCCGGCACGCTTCGGACCGATCTCCCAGACGAACATCCCATTGCCGTCCGCATCCGTGGGCAGGTCGAGCGTCGGGATGTCTGGGAAGAAGTTCACGAAGCCCGGCGTCCTGCCAGGGTCGAGCGTCGGGTAGCGCAGCGGAGCCCCGATGGTCCGAGCCTCGACCTCCGTGGCGACGTTGGAGACCTGGTGGTCGCCGTAGGCCATGTCGATCAGCACGTGGTGAGCGGGCGTGCCGGGCAGCGGGTTGCTGGTCATGTGGTTCGCGTAGCCGTTCGGCTCGCCCCGGTCCCACATCATCTGGATCATCGCCAGGAGCAGCGGCCGGTCCGACTCGTCGGGGTACGAGGGATAGAGGATCGCCGCGTAGTCGTCGAAGTCGACGCTGCGGGTGAGCAACGTCGAGTAGTTCATCCCCGGCACGTAGAGGACGGTGCGGGTGATGTCGGGCTCGACAGCGGTCAGTGCCCCACCGGCGATGCCGCCCTGGCTGTTGCCGTAGTAGTAGACGCCCTGCGTGTGGTCGATGACCGAGTTGCCGCTGAACTGGAAGGCGGCGTTGCTCGAGAACCCGTCGTCGAGCATCAGCAGGCGTCCGAGGTAGATGAAGTTGAGGAAGCCCTGCTGCAGGCCGTCGGGAATCGGCTGGAACTTGGATAGGTCCTGCAGGGCCCCGATGGCCGTCACGACGTCGTCCTCCATCATTCCCGTGAAGTCGGTGGCACAGGTCAGCACGCCCTCGTCGTCGCCCAGCTGCCGAACGTTGGTCGTGTGGACCTCGGTGTAGTCGCCGAACAGGCCGTGCCCGTACATGGACGGCCTCACCGTGTGGTCGACGTCGAAGACGCCTGGGCTGGTCTCGGTCACGGCGGACCTCGGGATGTTGCAGGTGAACCGCGCGGTCATCGTGCCGTGCTGCTCCGGCACCCCGTCCGAGTTCAGGTCGAAGTGGCCGCCGGGCACGTAGCCGCCGCCGGAGCCGTTGCAACCGGAGCTCAGGAAGCACGGCACCTGATAGGTGCCCGTGACCTCACGGATGTTCTGGGCCCCGTGTCCCGTGGTGTCCGGGAAGTCGGTGACATTGGTGATGTCGAAGCCGGGCGAGTCACCCTGCATCGTGCCGTCGCCCGGAGTCGTGTCCCCCAGGTCCGCGAGACCACGGTCGCGGATCGAGAGCATCCGCCGCGTGATGTTGTCCGTGCTGGCGACCGTGAAGTCCCAGGCGTCGTAGAGGTCGCCCCGGCCGATGCCGGCGGACTGGAGCTTGGAGAAGATCTCCTCGAAGTGGGCGCGCCGCTGTTCGATCGCGGCGACGTTCGTCGCCACTCCGTCGCGATAGAGCGCGAAGCCCGGGGGCGCTGGGATCGTCGCTCCGCTCGCGTCCCTCAGATTCCGCATGGCGACGATGTAGTGGTGGCCCTCAAGCAGGTTCTTCCCGGGCCTGATGATCAGATCGGTCGCGCCCGGTGAGGTGGCGGTCGAGTCCAGCTCGGAGAAGATCAGCTGCCGCTGTCCCGTGGCGGCATCGATCAGGACGATCGGCTGGTTGGCGTCAAAGGCCCGGTCCATGTCAGTGAGCGGCACCGCGCCCGTGTTCTGGAAGGCCTGCGGGTTGTCGAGCCCCGGCACCCTGGTGACGATGCTCTCGCCGGGGCTGAAGCCGTCGCTCGTGTTGATACCGGCCGGGTTGATGTGGACGCCGTCCTTGTTGGCGGGCGTCGACTGATCGCTGAGGTTCACCCGCAGCCCGGTCCCCGTGCTCGAGTCCGGGACCGTGTAGTGCTCGCTCGGGAACGGGAAGAGGCAGTTCGTGCCCGGGCTGGCGATGATCTCGCAGCGGTCCGAACGCGCCAGCGAAGCGCACTGCGGCACGGACTGGGTCACCGTCGCACGGGCCTTCGGCGTCTTCGCCTTCTTGCTCTTCTTCGCGTGCTTCGCGGCCTTCGCCGTCAGGACCAGGCCGTTCGCGCCGCAGGCCTGCAGGGTCTCACGGCCAGCCGTGCTGAGCGAAAGGGAGAACTTCCTCTTCTTGCCCGGCTTCGCGGCCACCCGTCGCGGATCGGTGAGCGCCGGTCCACCATCGAACCCACGCACCGCCAGGTCGAGCTTCCCGAGCTTGCGCTTCGGCGAGCGCACGACGACCTTCAGCTGACCCGAGGTGAGCAGCGCCTCGTCGCTCTGGGACTTCGACTTGAAGGAGAGCGCGAGCTTCTTCGAGCCGTGCTTCTTGGCCACCGCCGAGCTCGCCGGACCCGCGATCAGCCAGGCGCAGAGGCAGGCGGCCAGCACCACGAACCCGATCCGGGCCTCGCGCCGGCCCATGCGCCGGCCTCCGAACGCCATTCCTCTCTCCATTCCCTCTCCAGGACCTCCCTGGTCCTGCGCGGAACCTATCAACGGGAGACGCCCGGCCGCTGTCTCGCGGTAGCGTCAGTGGCGATGAACGACCGACGGGTGGCGCTGATAACCGGCGCGAGCAGCGGGATCGGAGCCGCCAGCGTTCGTGCCCTGGCGGCCGTGGGGTTCGAGGTCGTCGGCGCCGCCAGGCGGCTCGAG
>DASTAI010000151.1:0-2492 GCA_035712865.1 Solirubrobacterales bacterium | reverse complement strand
CAACCCGCGTCAGGGCCGCCTGCTCCTCGGCCAGGCGGCGCGTCTCGGCCCGCGACTCGGTATTGGAGATCGCCGTGCCGAGGAGCTCGGTGAAGGCGGCGATCCTCGCCTCGGTGTCCGCGGGCAGGGGCTCCGGTTGGTTTGAAGACGCGACCATCACACCCCAGGGTTGACCGTCGACGGTGATCGGCGCCCCCACCGACGATCGGACCCCGAGGGCTTCGATTATCTCGGCGACCACGCCGGAGCCCTGCCCATATCCGTCGAGACGGGCCGGGCGACCCGTCTCGTGGACCAAGCCTGTGACGGTGGTGTCGTCGAGCGGGACGTGGGTACCGACGGGGGCATTGGTGCCGTGAGGGCTCCAGCTGCCCACACTGGTCACCCAGCCGTCCGGTTCGTAGCGCGCCAGGTGCGTGCTGTCGACGCCAAGGAGCTGCCCCAGCTCTCGCGCGACCGCCGCGAACACCTCAGCCGGTGGGACGCCCTCCGCCACCAGGGTCGCGACGCGTCTCAGGGCGGCCTGCTCGTCGGCCAGCGTCGCCACCTTGCGACGGGCCTCGGCATTTGCGATCGCCGTCGCCACCAGCTCGGTGAATTGCGTCAGGTGCGCCGCGGCGTCATCCGCGAGCACTCGACCTTGTGACCAGGCGATCATCAGTCCCCATAGGTCCCCCTCCACGGTGATCGGCGCTCCCACCAAGGACGTCACTCTCGGCTGGTCGGCGAACACCGTCGCGCCCTGGACCCGCTCGAAATCATCGAACCGGACCACGCGCCCGGTCCGGCGCACCTCGGCGGCCGTCGGCGCCTCGTCGATTCTGACCCGGTCGAATGTCGGGGCATCGTGGCCGGGCTTGCTCCATTCGGCGGAATTGACGACGTCCTCTCCCTCGTAGGTCGCGATGCGGGCACCGTCGACCTCCAGCAGTTTTCCCGCCTCCTCCGCCACGGCTCCAAAGAGACGGGGGGCGGCCACACCCTCGGCCACGAGCGTTGCGACCCGTCGCATAGCGGCCTGTTGATCCGCCAATCTGCTCACCGTGGCTCGCGCATCACTGTTTGCGATTGCCGTCGCAACCAGCTCGGTGAAGGCTGTCAGGTGCGACTCCGCGTCGGCGGGGAGCGGCGATTCCTGCGACCAGGCCAGCATCAGCCCCCACTGTTCGCTCTCCACCGTGATCGGCGCTCCGACAAGTGACATCACCCGGGCGCTGTCGGCGAAGACCGTGGAAGGCTGAAGGCTCTCGAAGTCGTCGATCCGCACCACGCGGCCGCTGCGACGCACCGCTGCCGCCACCGGCGCCTCCTCCACCTTCACGCGGTCGAAGGTCGGCGGCTGCTTGCCCGGCCGGCTCCACTCGGCGGCGGTGACGACCTCGTCTCCCTCGTAGAACTCGATCCAGGCTCCGTCGACGCCGAGAAGCGTCCCCGCCTCCTCGGCCACGGCCGCCATGAGCCTTGGAGCGGTCACCCCCTGGGCGACGAGGGTCGCGACCCTCCGCAGCGCCGCCTGCTCATCCGCCAGTTCGCTCCGAGCCAGCTCGGTGACCGCCGCTCGCCGCCCGGCGCGCGCGGCGAGGACCCCGACCAGAGCGCCGACGCTGAGCAGCACCAGCAGGTTCACCAGGTTCTCGGCGTCAGGGAAGGAGTGCGGATGAGTCGGGGCGATGTAGTACCAGTCGAATGCGAGTACGACCGCCAGGGCCACCGGGACCGCGTATCCGGGGCTGAGGTACCGGAACGCCGCCAGGATGACCGCGACGCACACGGCGATCAGCAGGACGACGAGGGCGGTGGCGTTGACGGCGATGACCGCGACGGAGGCCGCCGCGAAGGCTGCGATCCCAGCCGCCAACGCGAGCGCCGCCTCGGCGCCCAAGGGCAGCCGGGCACCCCTTGGAGTCGCCACCGGCCAAGGCTACTGAGTGGAGGGGGATCGGTTTGTCCGGTCGGCCTACCACGCAGGTTGCAGTCGGAAATGACTCCCAGGGGCCGACGACAATCGTGGTGCCGGAGCGGATCCTCTTCCCGATGAGACTTTCCTTTCTCAGCCCGGCACCAGATGCTCCGCAGGATCCCGAGCGGTCGAAGAGCGAGCTCGTCGACGAGGCGATGGATTGCTACGTCGATTGGCGGGAGGAATGTGCCGCGGTCGAGGCCGCATACGGACGCTGGTCGAGCGCCTCCCCCGAGGGCGCTGAGCTTCCCTACGCCGCCTATTCGGCTGCCCTCGACCGCGAGCAGAGCGCCGCCGGCGTCTATCGCCGCGCTCTCGAAAGACTGGCGCGCGTCTGCTGACGCCCGCTCGGACCGATCTCAAGACCCCGATCAAAGGAGTGACCATGTCCCACAGCAAACTCAGCAGGCTTCTAGGCGGGGTCGCAGCGATTCCGCTCGTCGCTCTGGCCGTCGCCGGCTGCGGCGGCGGTAGCGGAAGCAGCTCGAATTCGCCTACCACCAGCGCGAGCGAGCAATCCCCGGCTGCGGCG
>DASTAI010000150.1:0-3070 GCA_035712865.1 Solirubrobacterales bacterium | reverse complement strand
GTTGACGCGTGGCCCCGACAGCCCCGGCCCGGCCCCGCCCCAGCCCCGACCACACCGAGGTCAGCGGGTAATCCTGAGCCGCTCAGAGGTATGCCTGAGCGACGATGGTGACGGCCGCCAGGGCAGCCGTCCGCCCCGCTCACGCGGCCCTTGACGACGTCCCTGTTGCGAGCGCACGATCACCGCGAGAATCGGATCAGAATCGCCCGGTGTCTGGCGCTCAGCCGAGGGGACAATGGGATTCCTGGGGCGCCGTGCAGTCCGCCGCACGGATCGCGGGGCAACAGAGTTCCGCTTATGTTTCCTATGCGCCCCCAGCGTGACGATCACCCCGCATCACATCAGGCGCGCGGCGGATCGGGGCGTGAGCGAGGCCGATCTGCGCGCGGAGCGGAAGGGCGAGGATCTCCTCGGGCGCGGAGCCGCGCGAGGTCGCCTATCCCATCCTCTTCCTGGCCTGCGACGAGTTCTCCTACGTCACCGGCGCAACACTCCTGGTGGATGCCGGCAAGTCCATCCCTTAAATGAGTAACAAACACTGGGAGCAGGATAGCGTGAGCGTGCCCAGGATCGCGACCGACGCCGATCGGCAGCGCGAGCAGCAGCGGTGCCAATTGCTCGCGGACAGAGGGAGCTGAGGCGGCGATGTCGCTCTATGTCGCCTTCTTCGGCTTGCAACAGCAGCCCTTCAGACCGACGCCCGATCCCGGCTTCCTCTACCTGTCCCCCGGGCATCGAGAGTCTCTCGCCCAGGTCCTGCAAGGCGTCCAGGAGCGCAAGGGCTTCATTCTTCTGACCGGAGGGATCGGGACGGGCAAGACGACGCTCCTCCGTACCTTGCTTGGGCGCTTGGACGGCGACACCGTGTCGTCCTTCATCTTCGAGACCACCCTGCCGTTCGAAGGGCTCCTCGAGTACATGCTCAAGGATTTTGGCCTCGCCGAGCCGGGGGAGTCCCAGGTTCAGCCGCTCATCGCCTTGAACCAGTTCCTGATCGAGCGCAGGCGCGCCGGCCAGAGCACCGTGCTGGTCCTCGACGAGGCGCAGAATTTGGACCTGCACGCCCTCGAGCAGATCCGGCTCCTCTCGAGCGGTGAGACCCAGGCGGAGAAGCTTCTGCAGATCGTGTTGGTCGGCCAGCCGGAGCTCCTCGACAAGCTGAGCCGCCCCGAGTTCCGTGAGCTGAACCAATGTATCGCCCTTCGCTGCCGCATCCTCCCACTGACCCCCGAACAAACCCGCGACTACGTCCGCAGTCGGCTCCAGATCGCCGGCGCGAACGACCTGGGGCTCTTCACCGACGCGGCCATCACTCGGATCGCCGAGCACTCGGGCGGGATCCCGCGCCTCATCAATGCGCTCTGTGACCACTGCCTGCTCATCGGCTACGCGGACCAGCTCCGGCGGATCGATCGCACGATCGCGGAGGAGGCCGTCGAGTATTTCGAGCAGGGCGAGCGGCGAAGGCGGAGAGTGCATGCTCGCCGAGGTGCCGCGTGGCGGCCTCGCCGCGCCGTCGATCTCGTCCGCGAGGCACGTCAGGCGATCGGCCGCATCGCCATCGTCGACCCGCTCCGCCGATTCATCGCGTCGCTCGCGCCAAGGGTGCGGCTCCTGGCCGTAGGCTCTTGGCACCGGTGGCGCGTCTTCCTCCATGTCCGGCCCCGCCATCTTCGCCCGGCTGCCACCGTGATATTCGTCTCGCTGACCGCCTTCGGTCTCTTCCGGTATCAGGCCGAGCTCGATGTGGCTGTCCGTCGCTGGGTGCCCTCGGCGCCGGCGAGCAGCGAAGCTCCGCGTCCGACACGCACGGAATCCTCAGAGTCGGCGACTCCGCCCGGGATACCTCAGGTATCCGCGCCCGCCACGATGGTAGCGGAGCCGCCCGCCCCCGCGCCATCGACGGCGGTTCGCGACCCCCGCGCAGAACGCCCTGCGAAGCAGGAGACGAGCAAGTCCAGCCAGGTCGAGCCCCGACTCGAAAGGAGCAAGAACAGAAGTGCCAGTCAGCGCTTCGTCGCCTCGGCACCGCCAAACCACAAAGCCAGCAATGCGGCGGCCGCGCCCGCACCGTCGGCTTCCCGTGACACCCGCCCAGCGCTGGACGTGGTGGGCAGGCTCCAGGTCAAGAGTCGGAGCGAGGCCGAGCGCGACGTCGTGGCCTTGCTGGCGAAAGCGGGAGGGGCCGCCGTGAGCCGTCAGCGGGGTGAGAAGGCTACAGTTATCGAAGCTGAGGTCCCGAATCCCGAGTATGGCAAGTTTACCCAAGGCTTGACCCGCATCGGCGCATGGCAGATCGAGGCGGGCCGCTCCCAACTGCCGGATCCCGTCCGCCTCACCGTGAGAGTGACCGAGTAGCGGCGCGGAACCTGTCAATAGAGTGGGCGTCGGCGATGGAGGCTACTCTGCACTGAAGAAATCGCTCATCTGCTTCCAGTCGTCCCGCTGGACCGACCACTGGCGCCCGCCGCTCAGTCCGCCGTCGATCGCGACTACGAGAGCCGTGCCGACCCAATTCGGCATTAGCGAGTCCTCGACGCGTATGGTGAAGGTGCCCCCCTCCTCATCGACCGTGTACGTCCCGAAGTACGCCAGGGAACGCCTCACGCGCCTCGTCACGCGTGACGGCGGTCAACTGTTCGGACTTCAGCAGGTGGCGACCTCGACGACTAGCTTGCGCAGCAAACGCCCTCCCTCGTCGAAGATAGCGTGGCCGACAACGTCCTGCCCCCACCAGTAGATCGGCTCCCCGGCCTCCCGTTGGAGGTAGAACGACTCAAGCCGCCTGTGGCAGCGGCTCTTGGGGGGGCCAGCGTCTGAGAATGGCAGATTACGTTAGGGCGCCGGTGATCAGCCGGGGGGGCGCCCGCTACTGCAGCGTGCTAATGTTGCCTGCGCTCATGGAGGAAATGTCAAGTCGACGGCCGGAGCCTACCAATCTCACACTTCTTGCCAATGGGACGAACGTACTAAGCGGCCGATCTGGGCCGTCGGCGGCGGCTAGGCTGGCCGCGTGACCGGACCGCGACCGTCGACCGCGCCCGACGCCCGTGAGGCGGCGGCGGCGTTC
>DASTAI010000149.1:0-3248 GCA_035712865.1 Solirubrobacterales bacterium | reverse complement strand
GACCTGCCCGAAGCCGACGCCGAGCTGGTCCAGGGCTACATGACCGAGTACGGCGGCATGCGCTTCGGCTCCTACTTGCTCGCGGAGTACCTGGAGATGTTCGTCGTCTCGGGGATCGCGGTGACCTTCTTCCTCGGCGGCTGGATGGGGCCGGGCCCAGGCTGGCTCGACCCCGTCTGGATGGTGGTCAAGACGCTGTCGCTCGTCTGCTTCTTCATCTGGGTCCGAGCGACGCTGCCGCGGCTTCGCTACGACCAGCTGATGTCGCTCGGCTGGAAGGTAATGCTGCCCCTGGCGACACTGAACATCCTGGTCACCGCCGTGATCGTGACGGTGAGCTGATGGAGCCGAAGCTCAACGCCGAGAAGGCCGACTGGACCGAGTTTCCCTACCTCGAGAACCAGGAGGACGTCATCTCCGTTCAGCGCGGGCCGCAGCCCGGCGGCGTCGGGGGCGCCTATCGGGCATTCGGGGAGACCCTCCGCGGCCTCCGCACCACCTTCGCCCGGGTGCTGGAGGGCCCGGTCACGATCCAGTACCCCGAGGAGAAGACGCCCGTCTATCCGCGTTTTCGGGGGCGGCACAAGCTGCACCGCTTCGAGGACACGGGCCTCGAGAAGTGCGTCGGCTGCTCGCTCTGCGCCGCCGCCTGCCCGGCGGACTGCATCCGCGTGGTCGCAGCCGAGAACGACCCCGACCACCGCGTCTCGGCCGGGGAGCGCTACGCCGAGGTCTACGAGATCAACCTCTCCCGCTGCATCTTCTGCGGCTACTGCGAGGTGGCGTGCCCGTTCGACGCGATCACGATGGGGCACGACTACGAGATGTCCGACTACAACCGCTCGGACCTGATCTTCACCAAGGAGATGCTGCTCGCGGAGCCGATCGACCGGGCTCCGCTGCGGATGGAGGGCGAGTAGTGAAGGAGGTGGCCTTCTTCGCCGGAGCGATTGGCACCCTGGGCGGCGCGATCGCGGTGATCGCCCTCCGCAACGCCTTCTACAGCGTCCTGGCCCTGATCGTCCACCTGATCTCGCTGGCGGGCCTCTTCCTGCTCCTCCAAGGCGAGTTCATCGCCGCCGCCCAGATCGTCGTCTACGCCGGCGCGGTGATGGTCCTCTACGTCTTCGTCGCGGCCTACGTGGGCAACGTCGACGAGCCGCTCTGGGAACCGATCCCCGGCCAGCGCTTCATCGCTCCCCTGCTCGGCATCGCGCTCTTCGTCGAGCTCGCCATCGCCATCACCGGCTCGAGCCTGCAGGCGATCGACACGCAGGGCCCGACGGTCGATCTCGGCTTCGGCTCGCCCTCGGCGATCGGCAAGCTGCTGCTGGAGCGGTTCCTGATCGCGTTCGAGGCCGCGTCCCTCCTGCTCCTGGTCGCGGCCGTAGGTGCAGTGGTGCTCGCCGGACGCCATCGGGCGACGGGCGACGAGTCCTCGTCGGACGCCACCGCGGAGACCGCCTGATGGACATCACCTGGTACCTCGTGCTCAGCGCGCTGCTGTTCGCGGTCGGCGTCTCGGGCGTGCTGATCCGCCGCAGCCCGCTGGTGATCCTGCTCTGCCTCGAGCTGATGCTGAACGCCGGCAACCTGGCACTGCTCGCCTTCTCACGCTCGCTCGGGAACCAGGACGGTCAGGTCTTCGCGCTGATCGTGATGGTGATCGCGGCCTGCGAGGTCGTTGTCGGCCTCGGCATCATCGTCGCGGCCTACCGGCGCCGCATCCCGCTGAACGTCGACGACCTCCGCACTCTCCGCGGCTAGATGAGCGCAACCGCGTACGGCTGGCTGGTCCTCGCCTTTCCGCTCGCGGGAACGCTGATCATCAGCCTGCTGTGGAACCGGCTCCCAGGCCGCAGCGCCGGCTGGATCGCGACGGCGATGATCGGCCTCTCGTTCGTCGCCTCGATCGGAGCCCTCGTCCAGCTTCTCGGCGATCCCGTCGATGCGCGGCAGCACACGTCCTCGCTCTACGACTACGCCAGCGCGGCCGGGCTCGACATCAAGCTGAACGTCCTGGTCGACCCGCTGTCGGTCTACATGTGCCTGATCGTCAGCGGGGTCTCGACGCTGATCCACCTCTACTCGATCAGCTACATGACCTCGGACCGGGGCTTCAACCGCTTCTTCGTCTATCTCAACTTCTTCGTCTTCTCGATGCTGCTGCTGGTCCTGGCCGGGAACCTGGTTTTGCTGATCATCGGCTGGGCCTTCGTCGGGTTCGCCTCGTACGCCCTGATCAGCTTCTGGTACCGGCGCACCACGGCCACCGAGGCGGGCATGAAGGCCTTCGTGATCAACGTGATCGGCGACATCGGCATGGTGCTGGCGGCGTTCTTCATCTTCCGCGACCTCGGCACGTTCGACCTGCTCTCGATCTTCAGCCAGGCCCCCGCGACGTTCCACACCAACCAGGGAGTCGTGGTGGCGATCTGCCTGCTGCTGCTCGTCGGTGCGATCGCCAAGTCGGCACAGGTGCCGCTCCACACCTGGCTCCCGGACGCGATGGAGGGCCCGACGCCTGTCTCCGCCCTGATCCACGCGGCGACCATGGTCACCGCCGGCGTCTATCTGATCGCCCGCTTCCACCCACTCTTCGAGATCGGGCTGACGGCCGCGGACATCGCCGCCATCATCGGGCTCGCCACCCTGCTGATCGCGGCGACCATCGCGCTCGTCGTCACCGATCTGAAGAAGATCATCGCCTACTCGACGATGAGCCAGATCGGCTACATGTTCGTCGGGGTGGGCATCGGGGCGTACTCGGAGGGCCTCTTCCACCTGATGACCCACGCGTTCTTCAAGGCCCTCCTGTTCATGGCGGCCGGCTCGATCATCGGCGCGATGGCGAACCGCCAGAACATCGACCTGATGGGCGGCTTCCGGCGCGCGATGCCGTTCACCTCGGCGGCGATCCTGATCGGCGCGCTGGCGCTGGCGGCGTTCCCGCTCACCTCCGGCTGGTTCTCGAAGGACGAGATCCTCGACTTCGCGGCCTACCGGGGCGGCTGGTACGTGATCTTCACGATCGGCGGCTACATCGGCGCCCTGCTCACCGCCTTCTACTCCTTCCGGATCGGCTTCCGGGTGGTCTTCGGCGAACCGTGCGAGGAGGCAAAGGAGCTCGAGGGCGGCCACCTCCACCACGCCGAGCCCGCCAACCCGGCCACCGGCGAGCCTGAGGACACTGACGTCGGCTTCCCCGGCCCGAGCCACCAGATCGCCGAGCGCGAGTGGCCGATGAA
>DASTAI010000148.1:0-11384 GCA_035712865.1 Solirubrobacterales bacterium | reverse complement strand
CGGGCGGAACTCCACGAGCGCGCCGCCGAGGCCCTCCGGGCCCGAGACGACTTCGCCGAGCGGCCGGAGCTGATCGCGTACCACCTTGACCACGCCGAGGGGCTGGATCCCACCGAGGAGCGCCGGCGTGCCGCTCGGGAGGCGATGGTGGCGGCCGCCGACTCGGCGGTGCGCCGCGGCGCCGCCGCCCGTGGGCGCCAGCTCTACGAGGACGCGGCCGAGCTCGCCGACGACGGCGCCGGGCGCCACGACGCCCTGGTGGCCGCCGGCGAGGTGGCGCTTCGGGGCTGGCGAGGGGATCTCGGCATGCGCCTCTTCCGGGAGGCGGCCGAGGCCGCCGAGCGCGACGGCGACACCGATCGCGCGGCCGCCGCCTATGCGCGCAGCGTCGAGATCGGGGCGAGGATGCACGGGATCGCCGGGGACCCGCCCGTCTCCGAGCTGAGCGCGCTGCTGCAGCGGGGCCACGAGCTCGCCTCCGACGACGATGTGATCACCCGCGCCCGGTTGCGACTCGACGACGCCTGGCTCGCCTGGATGAGCAAGGACCCCGAGGCGATGGCGAAGCCCGCGGCAGAGGGCCTCGAGCTGGCTCGCAAAGCCGACGACGGCCAGCTGCTGCAGAACGCGCTCGACGCGGTCACCGCGAGCGACTGGCTCCAGGGCAGGCAGCTCGACGCCGTGGAGCACACCCGCGAGCGGCTGCTGCTCCTCGAGGCCGCCCCGCGAACGCACGCCCTCGACGTGGAGATCTCGGACGCGCTCCACATGATGGTGCTCTGCCTGATCCAGGTGGGGGAGTTCGAACAGGCACTGGCTTACGCCCAGCGGGGAGCCGACGTGGACCGGGCACGAGGGGTCGAGATGGCCGAGTACCAGCGCGAGCTGATGCCCAACTTCTTCCTCGGAAACTGGGACCGGGCCATCGAGCTGGGCGAGAGCTCGCGTGGGGCGTGGGACGAGGGGGGGCGCCCGCCGATGGGAGCCTTCGCGACACCCGCGGCGTGCACAGGCGCCGCCTTCGGCTACCGGGGAGACGAGGCGGCTGCCGACGACTGGATGGCCCACGCCCGCGAGCTCAGCCACCGGGACCCGGAGCAGAGGTGCGGCGTCTACATGTTCGGCATCGACCTCGACCTCCACCGGGGCCGGTTCGACGACGCCATCGCGATCGGGTCGGACGCCGTCGCCGGTAGCCAGTGGACCGCCATCTACGCCTCCAGCCGGGCCGAGGCCTTCATCCGCGCCGGCCGCGAAGACGCCGCGGAGGCGATCGCCTGGGCCGAGGAGCGGGTCGGCCAGGATCGCTATGCGCGCGCGATCCTGCTCCGCGCCACGGGGCTGCACGCCTCCGATGAGGGCCTGATGCGCGCGTCGAAGGCGCTCTTCGAGGAGATGAAGTGCCCGTTCCAGGTGGCCCGCACCGATTGGCTGATCGGCGGCTCGGAGCGAGAGCAGGCGAAGCAGACGTTCGAGCGTCTCGGCGCGACGCTGCCGGCGGACTAACCGGCTGACTCGGCGGCGCGCAGGCGGCCGACCAGCGTCTCGAGCAGCGCCCAGGCGACCTCCGGGTGCTCCTCGACGAACGGCCTGAACTCCCAGGCCGACATGCCGCGGCAGCGAAGGTCGGTGCCGGCGATGATCGTCGCCGAACGCGGCCCGCTGTCGATCAGGGCCACCTCGCCGAAGTGCTCGCCCGGTCCGAGCGTGCTGACGATCTTGCCCCCGATGCTGACCGTCGCGCTGCCGTCCTCGATCACGAAGAAGCCGATCCCGCTCTCGCCCTCCCTGGTGATCTCGTCGCCCTCGTTGAAGCTGCGCTCGGTCATCCGCTTGCTGAGCTTCTTCAGCTCCTTCGGCTTGATCCCCGAGAAGAGCGGCACCCGCGCGAGTTGATCCTCGATCTCTGCCATTGCGGCGGCGATCCTACCCCTCGATCACCCTTGACACAAGAAGTGAACGCTGATTCACTTCTTCCGTGGCCTACAGGAGCACCGAGCGCACCGAGGCCCGCCGTGTCGCGACCCGCCGTCGGATCACCAATTCCGCCCGCGAGCTGATCGCGGAGGGCGGCTATGTCGCCGCCCAGGTCGCCGAGGTGGCCGATCGCGCCGGAGTCGCCGTCGGGACGGTCTACCGTCACTTCCCCTCCAAGTCAGACCTGTTCGCGGAGGTCTTCCGCGAGGCCTCGCAGCACGAGGTCGACGCGATGCGCGACGCGATGGAGTCGACCAGCGGTACCGCCTCGGAGCGCATCGCGATCGGGATCGACGCCTTCGCCAGGCGCGCCCTCCGCGGCCGCCGCCTCGCCTGGGCGCTGCTCGCCGAGCCGGTCGACCCGGCGGTCGAGGCCGAGCGCCTCCACTTTCGCCACAGCTACCGCGACCTGATGGCCGACGTGATCGCCGAGGGTGTGGAGGCCGGCGAGCTTCCGGACCAGGACGTCGACGCGACCGCCGCGGCCCTGATCGGCGCCATCGGAGAGGCCATGGTCGGCCCGCTCTCGCCGACATATAACGGGTCGCGCCTAGCGGCGCGCCCTCGCACAAATGGCGGTGACCCGGACGCGGTGATCGCGTCCCTGATCAACTTCTGCATACGAGCAATCGGAGAGGAGCCCGCAAATGTCGACCGTTGAGGCCTCATCACGGAACAACATCCACGGCGTTCGGACCCACGAGGTGACCAACCAGGCGCCGCCGCTGGTCGACTACAACGTCTTCACCGCCGACCGGGTGATGGGCGAGGCCGTGCGCCGTGAGGGCGCCGACTGGGCGGTGGAGAAGATCGCCGCCGTCGGCGAGACCGCCGGTCGAGGCGACGTGATCGAGCTCGGCCGGCTCGCCAACGAGAACCCGCCGAAGCTCCGCACCCACGACCGCTACGGCAATCGGATCGACGAACCGGAGTTCCACCCTGCATGGCACGAGCTGATGCGGCTCGGCATCTCGCACGAGCTCCACTCCCTGCCCTGGCGCGAGCCGCAGCCGGGCGCCCACGTCGCGCGGGTGGCGGCGTTCATGTGCTTCTCTCAAGCGGAGGCCGGCGTCGGCTGCCCCATCTCCATGACCTACTCGGTCGTTCCGGCGCTCCGCAAGCAGCCGGAGCTCGCCGAGGAATGGGAGCCGCGGATCCTTTCCAACGTCTACGACCCGCGCCAGATCCCGGCCGCCGAGAAGGAGGGATCCCTGTTCGGAATGGGGATGACCGAGAAGCAGGGCGGCTCGGACGTGCGCGCCAACACGACCGTCGGCCGGCCGGTCAACGGCGGCGGTGCCGGCGCGGAGTACGAGCTCACCGGCCACAAGTGGTTCTTCTCCGCGCCGCAGTGCGACGCGTTCCTGGTCCTCGCCCAGGCGGAGGGCGGCGTCTCCTGCTTCCTGATGCCGCGGCGCCTGCCGGACGGCGAACTCAACCGCTTCCGCCTCCAGCGGCTGAAGGACAAGCTCGGCAACCGTTCCAATGCCTCCTCCGAGATCGAATTCGACGGCGCCTGGGCCCGACTGGTCGGCGAGGAGGGCGCCGGCGTCCGGACAATCATCGAAATGGTCAACCACACCCGGCTCGACTGCGCTTCCGGCAGCGCGACGGGAATGCGGCACGGAGTCGCGATGGCGATCAACCACGCCGACCACCGGTCCACCTTCGGCAAGCTGCTGATCGATCACGCCCTGATGCAGAACGTGCTCGCCGACCTCGCCGTGGAGTCCGAGGCCGCGACGATCTCCTCGCTTCGCCTCGCGCGGGCCTACGACGAGGCGATCGCCGGCGACGAGGAGGCCCAGGCCTTCAAGCGGATCGCCAATGCCGTTCTCAAGTACTGGATCTGCAAGCGCGGTCCCTCACACGCCGTCGAGTGCCTCGAGTGCTTCGGCGGCAACGGATACGTCGAGGATTCCGGCATGCCCCGCCTCTACCGTGAGGCACCCCTCGCCTCGATCTGGGAGGGCTCCGGGAACGTGCAGTGCCTGGACGTCCTGCGGGCGATGGTCAAGAGCCCCGACTCGGTGGAGGCGTTCGCCAACGAGGTCGGCGAGGGAGCTGTGCTCGAGCCACGACTCGACCGCTTCGCGGCACGGCTCCGCGAGGACCTGCAGACCGACCCGGGCACGCTCGAGTCGCGCGCCCGCTCGCTCGTCGAGCGCATGGCGCTGGCCCTGCAGGGCTCGCTGCTGGTGCGCTTCGGCGACGAGGCGGTCACCGAGGCCTTCATCGCGTCGCGACTCGAGGGCGACTGGGGTCACGCCTTCGGCACGCTGCCCGCGGGAACCGACTTCATTCGCATCATCGACCGCCACCGCGCGGCGGCCTAGCGATCTTCCTTCGTGATCTTGGTCACACGTCGCTGACTCCCCGGTTTGGCCCGCTGACCGGCGGGCAGCGGAAGGGTGATGCGCTCATTTCTGAGGATCGTGTCCTGGCGGTGGCTCTGGCGGCGGTGTTCGCCCTTGGCCTGACCGTCGGGGCTGACGCCAAGCCGAAGGCTCACATCGGGTCCTCGGTCACCCTCGAGTCCGCCGGGCCGGATGGGGTCAGCGGGGAGGTCTCGGCGAGCGGGAAAGCGTGTCGCGCCCAGCGTCGGGTGGCCATCTATCAGGTGAACTCGGGAGCGAGCGTGCCGAGCAGTGAGTTCGTCACCTCCACCTGGACTCACGGCGACGGCTCCTGGACGCTCCCCGGTCCCCAGTACCCGGGCAAGTACTGGGCCGAGGTCCAGAGGAAGACCGTGCCGAAGGCGAAGGGCGGGCGGGCGCTGATCTGCCGGTCGGCAGTGAGCGGCGGAGCGACCTGGGGCTAGACGGCGGCGCTCCTCTAGGCTGAAGCCATGTGCAGAAACATCAGGCAGCTCCACAATTTCAAGCCCCCCGCGAGCGAGGAAGAGGTTCACGACGCGGCGTTGCAGTTCGTCCGCAAGATCAGCGGTTCCACGAAGCCCTCGCAGGCGAACGCCGAGGCGTTCGAGCTTGCCGTGGACGAGGTGGCCGCCGCGACGCGGAAGCTCCTCGATTCGCTCGTGACGAACGCTCCTCCCAAGAATCGCGAGGAGGAGGCGGCAAAGCGGCGCGCCAAGTACGAAGCCCGCTTCGCCGCCTAGCTGATCCAGCCGCGGAGCGCGATCAGTCCGTGATCCAGCGGGCGTCCAGCTTGCGGATCACGGCTTCGGAGAGGCGGATCGCCTCCGTCACCGTGCCGTAGTCGACGTTCTCGGGGAGGTCTGTCTTCCAGTGGTAGTTGGAGGGGTTCTTCCACCGGTTGCAGGAGGCGACCGAGACGCACTGGTAGCCGGCCGCCAGCGGGAAGACGGCGTCGGTCGCGTTGCGGAGCCGGAGATTCGGGAAGAGCTCGATGCCGAGCTCCTCGGCGGTCGAGTCGAGCAGCTCGAGGGACTCCGCGGGGTACTCGCGCAGCTTCAGCATTCCCTCGCCGCGGAGGACGAGCAGGTGAGGCGAGCCGAGCGTGTCCAGGCAGAGGAAGAAGGTGCGATCGACGGGCAGCTCGTCGGCGTGGCGCTTCATGAAGAGGCCCATCCCCTCGCAGAGCGCCTCCTCGGAGGTGGAGAGGAAGAGCACGCGGGTGTTCTCCGGCGGGTTCTCCGCGAGCGCTCGGGCGATCGCCAGCTGTGCGATGCAGCCGGTGCCGTTGTCGTTGGCGCCCGGGACCACCTCGCCGGCGCCGATGTGCGCCATGAAGGCGGCCGCGCCCGCCGAAACCACGGTTCCCACCCCGGTCAGCGCCCTGCTGCCGAGCAGCGCCCCGGCCGAGACCAGGGCCGGCCCACCCACGACCGGCCACATCAGAGGCGGGCTGGTGTCGTTCTGCTCGAACACCCACGGCGCGTTGTCGCCCACGGTCTCCGTGATCGCGGGGTTGAAGAAGAAGGCGGTATGTGCGGCGTCGTGGTGGGCCATCAGCACGATCGTCCGCTCGGCGTCGGGAGGGCCTATCTCGCCGAGGACGTGGTGGGCGCTGCGGCCGGGGAACAGCCGGCGGAAGCGCCGCCCCCCTGGCGGCAGCTCGTCGACGGCCAGCGCCGCGGCGGCGGCACCGGTGGTGGCGGCGAGGAGCCGCGAGAAACGCCCGCCTCGACGGGCAGCCACCCCCGCGATCGCCGCGGCCCCCGTGAGCAGGCCGAGCGACCACCAGAAGGTGCCGTTCGCCTCGGGCTCCTCCTCGACGCGGACCCGGCCAACGCCCTCGTCCCGCAGGGCCTCAGCCAGCCATTCGGCAGCCCGTCTCTCCCCCTCCGAGGCCGACCCTCTGTCGAACGAGCAGAGCGCGTCCAGCCGCGCGCGCATCCACGCCGCGTCGGGCAGGGCCGGGGCGGCCGTTGAGGCCCTGGAAGCCATCCGGGAAAACTACGTGAGTTCCGAGGCCGGCGGAAAAGTGCCTGCTGCTCCCTAAGATCCGGGAATGGCCGGCGGCGGCATGACCCTGTTCCGGGTCAAGGGGATCAGGATCTCAGTGGACTTCTCCTGGTTCATCGTCCTCTTCCTGATCATCTTCTGGCTCTCGGGGTCGTACCGCGACGAGCTCGACCTCGCCCAGAACGACAGCGAGCCCTACGTCCTCGCCGTCGTCAGCGCACTGCTCTTCTTCGGCTCGATCCTGCTGCACGAGCTCGGCCACGCGTTCGTCGCCATCCGGAAGGGGATCGGCGTCTCCGCGATCACGCTGTGGATGTTCGGTGGCGTCGCCCGCTTGGACAACGACTCCGATACCCCAGGGACGGAGTTCAAGATCGCGATCGCCGGGCCCCTGGTCAGCGGCGCGATCGTTCTCGTCTGCGCAGCGGCATTTCTCCTGATCGATGGGCCCGACAAGCTCGGCGACGCCGCCCTGGCTCGGAACAACGCCACGAGCTCGGGCGTCGCCGCCGTGATCGCCTGGCTCGGCAGCATCAACCTGATCGTCCTGATCTTCAACCTCGTGCCCGCCTTTCCGCTCGACGGAGGGCGGATCGCGCGGGCGGTCGCCTGGTGGCGCACCGGCAGCCGCAACACCGGGACCCGCTTCGCCGCGACGCTAGGGGAGTGGTTCGGCCTCTTTCTCATCGCGGCCGGGCTCGGCTACTTCCTGGTCTATCTCGGCGACATCATCGGCGGCATCTGGCTCGCCTTCGTCGGCTTCATCCTCCGCGGCGCCGCGAAGTCGGCGATCAACCAGACCGAGATCACCAGCCGCATCGAGGGGATCTCCGTGGGCGACGTGATGGACCGCGACCCCGTCGCGATCCCCGAGGAGGTCTCGATCGAGCAGGCCCTGGACGAGTACTTCCTGCGCTACCGCTCGCCCTGGTTCCCGGTGGTCGACGGCGCCCGCCACGTGGTCGGCCTCGTGGACCGTCCCAGCGCCGACAAGATCCCGGCGGTGGAGCGAACCTCCGCGTCGGTCCGAGACGTCGTTGCCCGAGATGGCGGCGCACTCACGGTCATGGAGGACGCGCCCCTCGAGTCCGTGCTCGGCAACGAGTCGCTGCGGCGGCTCGGCGCGCTGATCGCCACCGACGCCGAGGGTCAGATCAGCGGCGTGCTCACGATCGACGCGATCGGCCGCGCGATGCAGCCGCAGACGCCGAGCGGCACCACCCCGGCGGTCTAGTCAACCGCCGAGGGGCGACGGCGGGATCTTCGTCTCCCCCTGCACCTGCGGGAGGAGCATCGCGATGTCGTCGACGTAGCACCACGACCATTCCTCCCCGGGCTCGAGTGAGCGGATCATCGGGTGTCCGTCGTCTCTCGCGTGTGCGGTCGCGTGCTTGTTCGGGGAGTCGTCGCAGCAGCCGACCTTGCCGCAGGTGAGGCAGATGCGCAGATGCAGCCAGGGATCGCCCACCTTCAGGCACTCCTCACAACCGGCGACCGACTCGGGCAATTCGGTGATCTCAACCTGATCGAGATGCGTGCACTCGGCCATTCGTCCTCCTTGATCCCTCGCGCCGGCTAGGTATGCGGCTTTACGATCGCACCGATGAGGATTGCAGTCTCGCGGGCTCCGGACGCGGAGCGCGCCGTCAGCCCGCTCGAGCTGTTCTTCGACCTCGTCTACGTCTTCGCGATCGGGCAGCTCTCGCACCATCTGCTCGCGCACGTCGATCTGCGCACCGGCGCGGAGACCGCGATCCTGGCGCTGGCGGTCATCAACGCCTGGTCCACCACGACCTGGGGCGCGAACTGGCTCGACCCGGACCGGCTGCCGGTGCGGGTGCTGCTCGTCGGGCTGATGTTCGCCAGCCTCCTGATGTCCGTCGCGATCCCCGACGCCTTCGACGGCCGCGCCTGGCTTTTCGTCACCGGCTATCTCCTGATCCAGGTCGGTCGCTCGGCCTTCCTGATCGAGGCCCTGCGCGGTCGGCCGCTCGGCGAGCACTTCGTCAACCAACTCGTCTGGGAGCTGCTCGCGGGGGTCTTCTGGGTGGCCGGTGCAATCGCCGACGCCGACGCGCGCCTGGTGCTGTGGGGCCTTGCGATCGTGGTCACGCACGCCGGCGGGCTGACGCTGCACTGGCTGCCCGGCCGCGGGCGCAGGATCGATCTCGAGCACACCGAGATCGCGGCCGGGCACCTCATCGAGCGCTTCCGCCTCTTCTTCATCATCGCCCTGGGCGAGACGGTCCTGACGATGGGAACCGCGTTCACGGCTGAGCCGTTCGAGCTCGAGCGCCTGCTCGCACTGGCGATCGCCTTCGCCGGGGCGGTGGCGATCTTCTGGTGCTACTTCGCCTGGGCCGAGCCGACCGGAATCGAGGTGGCCGAGAGCGCGGGCGACGCCGGCGCCGTCGGCTACTGGGGCTCGTGGACGCTGATCCTGATCGTGCTCGCGCTGATCGCGATCGCGGTCGGCGATGAGCTGGCGATCGCCCACCCCGGCGACGACCCGACGCTCGGCTTCACGGTCCTCACGTTCGGTGGGCCGGCCCTCTTCCTGCTGGCCCAGCTCATCTTCTGGCGCCAGGCATTCGGCCAGCTGCCGCGGTCGCGGCTCCTGGGACTCGCGGCCCTGCTGATCCTCGCATTGGCCACGGCGCCGCTGACGCTGTTTGCCGGGATCACGGGGGCGAGCGCCGTGCTCGTCGCCGTCGCGGTCTCCGACACGGTCCGGGAGGGTCGAGAGGCGGTGACGCCGAGCCTGTGAGGGACCCCGGCCGGACCCCCGCGAATCCCTCCTTTATAGGATCGGTCCGTGCCGGATCATGACGTCTTGGTGATCGGGGCGGGCCTGGCGGGACAGCGGGCCGCGCTCGCAGCCGCCGAGCAGGGCGTGTCGGTGGGAATCATCAGCAAGGTCCACCCCGTGCGCTCGCACTCGAACGCCGCCCAGGGCGGGATCAACGCGGCGCTCCAGGAGGGCGACAGCTGGGAGTCGCACGCCTTCGACACCGTCAAGGGTTCGGACTACCTCGCGGACCAGGACTCGGTGGAGATCATGGCGAGGGCCGCGCCCGACGAGATCCTCCACCTCGAGCACCTCGGCGTGACCTTTCACCGCAACGAGGAGGGCAAGCTCGGCACCCGGGCCTTCGGCGGCGCCTCCGCGGCTCGGACCTACTACGTCGCCGATATCACCGGCCAGGCGATCATGCACGTCCTCTACGAGCAGCTCATGAAGTACTCCGAGGACGTCGAGCGCTACGAGGAGTACTTCACGACCGGGCTCGCGCTGGACGACGACGGCAATTGCGTCGGTGCGATCTGCCGCAACGTCAGGGACGGCTCGATGGACCACTTCGGCGCCAAGGCGGTGATCCTCGCGACCGGGGGCAACGGCCAGATCTGGCACCCGACCACGAACGCCCTGATCTGCACCGGCGACGGCATCGCTCAGGCCTACGAGGCCGGGGCCAAGCTGATGGACATGGAGATGATCCAGTACCACCCGACAACCTTGGTCGGGAAGGGCTTCCTGATCACGGAGGGGGCCCGGGGCGAGGGCGCCCACCTGCTGAACGCCAACGGCGAGCGCTTCATGGAGAAGTACGCCCCGAACAAGATGGAGCTTGCCTCCCGCGACGTCGTCTCCAGGGCCGAGCAGACCGAGATCAACGAAGGGCGGGGCTTCCCCGACGGCACCGTCGCTCTGGACATCACGGTGGTCCCCCGCAAGCGGATCCACGAAGCGCTCCGCGAGATCGTGCTCGTGGGCCGCGACTTCGCCGGGGTCGACATCACCAAGGAGCCGATCCACATCAAGCCGGGCAACCACTACACGATGGGCGGCGTCAAGACCGACATCGAGGGCCGCACCAACGTGCCCGGTCTCTACGCCGCGGGCGAGGTCGCGTGCGTCTCGGTCCACGGTGCCAACCGGCTCGGCGCCAACTCCCTCCTCGACACCCTGATCTTCGGCCGCCGCTCCGGCGTCGACGCGGCCGAGCGCGCCAAGGGCCGCGACCAGACCCACGTCTCCCACGCCCTGCTCGACGACGAGGAGGCGCGGGTCAGCGAGATCATGGGCCGCGAGAAGGGGTCCGGCCGTCGCGTCTCCGAGATCCGGCGTGAGCTCGGCGACACCATGGACAAGCACGTCGCGGTCTTCCGCGAGGCCGACGGACTCAACACCGCCCTCGAGACGGTCAGGCGCCTCAAGGAGGAGGCGCAGAGCTGCTACATCGACGACAAGGGCGCGGTCTTCAACCAGGACGTGCTCGGGGCGCTCGAGCTCCGCTACATGCTCGACTGCGCGGAGTGCACCTGTGTCGGCGCGATCCACCGCACGGAGAGCCGAGGCGCCCAGTTCCGCACGGACTTCCCCGAGCGCAACGACGAGGAGTGGCTCAAGCACATCGACCTGACGCGGACGGACGACGGCCCCGAGATCAGCTATTCACCGGTGACCATCACCCAGTGGGAGCCGGAGGAGCGGAGCTATTGATCTGCCGGTCTTCCCGCATGAGTAGGGTGAGTATCGGTGGCTGAATTCACGCTCAAGGTCAGGCGCTTCAAGCCTGAGGACCAGGAGGGCCCGTACTGGGAGACCTTCGACGTCGACCTCGACCCCACCCTCTCCGTCCTCGACGGCCTGCTCCAGGCGAAGGACCGCGACGACGGCTCGCTGGCGGTCCGTTGCTCCTGTCGGGCAGCCATCTGCGGCTCCTGCGGCATGAAGATCAACGGCCAGTCCGGCCTGGCCTGCAAGACGATGATCGGCGAGGCCTCCGAGTTCGCCAACCGCCGGAACGGGGGCGAACGCACCGGAGGTGCGCGAAGTGAGAGTGCTGCGGAACCGATCGTGGTGGAGCCGATGGGGAACATGCCCGTGATCAAGGACCTGGTCACGGACATGGAGTCGACCCACTGGACCAAGATCCGCCGGGTCACTCCCTGGCTCCTTCCGGAGGGCGAGCCGCCCGAGCGTGAGTACGTGGTCCCGCCGGAGTCGATGATCGA
>DASTAI010000147.1:0-9729 GCA_035712865.1 Solirubrobacterales bacterium | reverse complement strand
TGCGAAACTTGACTAACTCGATAAAGATGCTTGTATCCGGCGGGAGGTGACCCCGACCAGCAGCTACCTCGTCTGTGCCACCCCGCGGAGCGGCAGCACGCTCGTCTGCCAGGCGCTCAAGGAGACGGGCGTAGCCGGGCGGCCGGAGGAGTACTTCGAGGCGCTCGAGCACAGCGGCCGGCCGCGCCGGCCGGAGGAGTACTTCAACGGGGTCGAGGATCCCTCGATCCTCAACCAGCTGCAGCGGCGCGGCATCGCGGACGAGCCGCAGCCGCGGTCGCCCCTCTGGAGCCGCACCGCGTACGACCGCTACCTCGAGTGGGCCATGGAGCAGGGGACGACGCCCAACGGCGTCTTCGGCGCGAAGCTGATGTGGGGCTATCTCGGCGACTTCGTCAGCCTGCTGCGGAACGTCCCGGAGTACAGGGACCTGCCGCTCGCCGAGCTGCTGCCCGCTGTCTTCCCGGGCCTCACCTTCGTCCGGGTCATCCGGGCGAACAAGGTGCGGCAGGCGGTTTCCCTGTGGAAGGCGGTGCAGACGGCCACCTGGAGGCAGGAGGGAGAGGGAGATCCGTTCGCCGGTGTGCCCGAGGACTCCGATGTGCCGCCCTACAAGAGCTTCCTCGACG
Source organism: Solirubrobacterales bacterium (assembly GCA_035712865.1). GTDB lineage: Bacteria > Actinomycetota > Thermoleophilia > Solirubrobacterales > 70-9 > DASUPK01. The sequence continues at coordinate 9,100 of DASTAI010000147.1, read as the reverse complement.
AGCACCTGCCGGCGCTGCGCTTCAACTACAACGCGATCTCGCACCTGCTGGGTCAGATCCTTCGCGACGAGGCCCGCTGGGACGCGTTCTTCGAGCACGTCCGGATCAAGCCAGTGCTCGTCCTCTACGAGAACTTCGCCTCCGACTACGAGAGGAGCACCCTCAACGTCCTCGAACGCCTGGGTCTGACGCCGCCGGAGGGCTTCACGGTCGAGCCTCGGATGAAGAGTCAGAGCGACGGGATCAACGACGACTGGGCGCGCCGCTACAGCGAGCTCCGGCTCGGAACCGAGTTCGACCTCGTCCCTACGGTGCCCTCGTCGGAGCCGGCGCCATCCAGCTGAGGCAGCGCCAGGGCCGCGTGGCGTAGTTCGCATTCGGCTCCGGATGGCGGTACTCGAAGCCGCAGACCCCGCAGTTGACCGAGGCGAGCTGCCAGAGGTCCCTGACCTGGGCCGGGCCGAAGTCGCCGGCGAACAGCACCTCCATCAGGAAGAAGCGCATGAAGATGCCATGGCTGACGGCGATCGTGCTCTCGACGGCGTCCGCCACCAGGCGCTCACGAAGGAGGCGGACGCGCGCGGTGATCTCGTTGAACGACTCGCCGCCGCGGTAGGAGTGATCCGGGTCGTCGGCGTGCTCGGTCATCCACTGCGACCAGCGGCGCAGTCGTTGGTCCTCGAGCGAGAGCTCGCCGAAGCCATCCGACTCGCGCAGCTCACGAAGCTCCTCGATCTCGGTGATCTCGAGTCCGAGTCGCTCAGCGATCACCTCGGCGGTCTCGCGCGCCCGGCGCAGCGGGCTGGCGAGCAGCCGCGTCGCGCCGGCGTCGCCGAGGCGCTCGGCCACGGCGCGCGCCTGCTCGAAGCCCCTCTCGGTGAGCCGGTCGCCCTGGTCCAGGGGGAGCGCCATGCCGCCGGGGGCCGCATTCGAGACCGATTCACCATGCCTGACGAAATAGACGAGCATCGAGGGTGGGCAGCTTAGAATCGCGCCGATGCGTCAGCTGACCAGCCTCGACGCGCAGTTCCTCGCCCTGGAGAGCTCGAACCAGACCGGTCACGTCGCCGGTCTCGCCATTCTCGACCCTTCGAGCAAGGAGAGCGGCGAGCTCACCTTCGAGGACATCTGCCGCCTGATGGAGGAGCGCCTGCCGCTCCTGCCGCCGCTTCGCTGGCGCCTGGTCGAGGTGCCCTTCGGCCTCGACTACCCCTACTGGCTGGATGACCCGGACTTCGATCTCGACTTTCACGTCCGCGAGCTGGCCCTCCCACCCGGGGCGACGAAGGACAAGCTGGCCGAGCAGGTGGCGCGCATCGTCTCGCGGCCGCTCGATCGTGCCCGCCCCCTCTGGGAGCTCTACCTGATCCACGGGCTCGAGGACGGTCAGAAGGCGCTCCTCACCAAGATCCACCACGCCGTGATCGACGGGCTCTCCGGAGCGGAGATCATGGGCGTGCTCTTCGACCTGGCCCCCGAGGGCCGGGAACTGCCCGACGTGCAGGCGAACGGGGTGGATCGCAAGCCCACCGAGCTGGAGATGCTCACGCGCGGCCTGGTCGGACTGCCCCGTTACCCGCTGCGGGTGCTGCGCTCGCTGCCGCGGGCGCTGCCGAACCTCGACGAGGCGCCCGTCTTCTCGACGCTCCCCGGCGCGGGCCTGGTCGCGAAGGTGACGGACCGCCTCACCCGGCCGATCTCGAACCGTGAGACCGGGGTGCTCGCGCACACGAGCTACAAGGCGCCCAAGACTCGCTTCAACGGGCGGATCTCGCCGCATCGCCGCTTCGTCTTCGGCCAGCTCGACCTCGATGAGGTGAAGGCCGTCAAGAACAAGTACCGCTGCACCGTGAACGACGTCGTGGTCTCGATCTGCGCCGGAGCGGTGCGCAGCTGGCTGCTCGACCACGATGACCTGCCGGTCGACCCGTTGGTGGTGCAGGTCCCCGTCTCGGTTCGCACCGACGAGCAGATGGGGACCTACGGCAACCGGATCATGCTGATGAGCGCTCCGCTTTTCACCAATGAGCCGAACGCGGAGCGCCGCCTCGAGAAGACCCACCGGGCGCTGGCCGCGATGAAGGAGCACCATCGGGCCCTGCCGGCCGAGCTGCTCCAGGACACGAATCACTTCATCCCGCCGGCCGTCTTCGCCCGCGCGGCGCGCGCCACCTTCGCGATCTCCACCAGCGGGGCGGGCCGCCCGACCTGGAACCTCGTCGTCTCCAACGTGCCCGGGCCCCAATTCCCGCTCTACTGCGCCGGGGCGAGGCTGGTCGCGCACTACCCGGTCTCGGTGATCACGGACGGGATGGGCCTGAACATCACCGTGATGAGCTACGACGGCCACATGGACTTCGGAATCGTCGCGGACCGCGACCAGATGCCCGACCTCTGGTCGCTCCTCGACCGGCTGCACGACTCGCTCGAGGAGCTCAAGTAGAAACGGAGATCGTTGATTCGTCGGGAGGGCGCTCCTTCGAGTGGGAGATGCGCCCGGGGATCGCCGACGGGGACGGCTCGGGCCGGTGCCGGCTTGACGCGATCGCGCGCTGGCTGCAGGACATCGCCTATTCGGACCTGGTCGACGCCGGGTTCGAGGGAGAGGGCGCCTGGATCGTGAGGCGCACGCGGATCCGGGTGAACGCGTTCCCCCGGTTCGGCGAGGGCCTCGAGCTGCGCACCTTCTGCAGCGGCATCGGCCGCTTCTCCGCCGAGCGCCGGACGTCGATCAAGGGTCCTACCGCCGACGTCGAGGCGGCCGCGCTCTGGGTGTGCCTGGATCCGGAACGCGGGCGCCCGATGCGCTTCCCGCCCGAGTTCATCTCGATCTATCAGCAGAGTGCCGGCGGGCGGGACGCCAACGTGCGGCTGCGCCATCCGGATCCGCCGAGCGAGGCCCAGCGCTCGGCGTGGAGATTCCGCGCCACGGAGATGGATCCCGCCGGCCACATCAACAACTCGCACTACTGGACGCCGCTCGAGGAGGAGCTGGCCGGCGGGCCGGAGCCGACGGCGATCGACGCCGAGGTGGAGTACCGCGACCCCGCCATGCCGGGAGAGGTGGCGCTGCTTCGCGCCGGCTCGTCGCTGTGGATCGCGAGCACCGAGGGACCGGTGCACGCATCGATCGTCCGAGCCTAGGCAACCAACGTCCCGCGCCGCCCGCTATCGAGGGGGCTCAGGGACGTTCGAGCATGGGTTCCCCGGGAGCGAGCAGCAGCAGGCGCTCCGGCCGTTCGTGGACGTCATCGGAGGTGATTCTCTTGACCGCCCACCCGGCCGACTCCCAGGCTTGCTGCTTGCGGGCGTCCTCACCGATGTCGAGATGAAAGGGCCGACCGTCGACCTCAACGATGAGCCTCTCAATCGGCCAGCTCAGGTCGGCCTCTTCTCCCGCAATACGCACGTTCAAGCGAGGCAGCGGGCGACCGGCCTCTCGCAGGACTTCGAGCGCACGGATCTCAGCTCCGCTACGAGCGCGATCCAGCGGTAGTCCTGCGTACCGGGAAACGGTTTGAGCCAGCCGCCGTGACCCGCGCCGGCCACGAGACCTGGCCAGCTGATCGCCGATTGCCGCCAGGGTCGTCTCCTCGAGCCGTACGCCCTCTCGAACGGCCCGGGCCAGGGCCCTGTCCCCGACCGTGCGAGCCAGGTCGAGCAGCGTGCGTGGCACCGTAGTGATCGGAACTCCCCGCAAGGTGCCCACGTCGCCCGCGAGGGTCGTACTGCGAAACGCGAGTACGCCGCCATGGCGCCTGGGGCCACCGCTGCCGGGCCGTGTGACGCGCTCCACCTTCCGAGGCACCGTCAGCAGGCCCCAGGCAACAGCTGCACTGATGTGGCTGAGCACGCTCCCCGGTGCCGTCAACGTGGCTCCCATCCATCGGCCCCAGTCGTCATCGAGCAGCGGGGCGACCGCGAACACACCCTGCTCGACGATCACCAGTCGTCCCGTCGCAACCCGATGTTCGATCGCCGTTTCGCTGATACCGAGGTCGAAGAGCTGGCGGCGGGAGATGCGGTTGAACTGGGCGCCGGCCACCTCGGCAATTCGAGCGTCCCACATGCCCTCCTCAAGGGCACAGCGCGGGACGTTCGCCCCGGGGGTCCGGCCTAGGCCGGCGCCTGCGCCCGGGCGCCGTCCGCGGCCCGCGCGTGCTCGGAGATCGCGTCGATGATCCGCGGCCAGACGCCCCGAGGCAGGTCGTGCCCCATGCCCTCGATCATCATCAGGCGGGCGCCCGGGATCGCTCTGGCGGTGGCGCGCCCGCCGGAGGGGCGGATCATCTTGTCCACGGTGCCGTGGATGACCAGCGTCGGCGCCTCGATTCCCTTCAGGGCGTTGGTCCGGTCGCCCGACGCGACGATGGCGCCCAGCTGGCGGCCACCGGCGCGGACGTCGAAGCCCCGGTCGTAGCTGCGAGCCGCGCGCTCGCGGATGTACTGCTCGTCGCGGTCGAAGCCGGTGGAGCCGACCAGGCCGAAGACCTCGGCCGAGCGCTGGATGTAGCCCTCGCGGTCCCGGGGCGGGGGACGCAGCAGATAGCGGTAGACGGAGAGGGCCGGCTGGCCGTACCGGCGGCTACCCGTCGTCGACATGATCGAGGTGAGCGAGCGGACCAGCTCCGGACGCTCGGCCGCGAGCATCTGGGCGATCATGCCGCCCATCGAGACGCCGACGACGTGGGCGGGGGTCAGCTCGAGCTTCTCGAGCAGGCGGGCGGAGTCCTCGGCCATGTCCGAGAGCGTGTACTGCTCCTCCGGCAGGTGGCGGGTGACCATCTGCTTGAAGCTGGGCGGGCTGAAGTCGAAGTGGGTCGAGCGGCCGATGTCGCGGTTGTCGAAGCGGACGACGTAGAAGCCCCGCTCGGCGAGCTGTTCGCAGAAGTCCTCATGCCAGGCGATCATCTGCGTCGCCAGGCCCATGATCAGCAGGATCGGGGTGTCGTCGGGGTCGCCGAATCCCTCGTAACAGAGGGTCACGCCCCGCCCGACGTCACAGAACTCCTCGGCCATCGGGCGATCGTAGATGAACCGCCGATTCCTTCTCCCGCAACGTATCTTGCAGCCGTATTAAGAGCCGCTCACACAACTACGGCCCCTGGATAGCCTGACCGACGCCCCGTGCGGCCCGCGTGCCGCACCCCTTCCGATGCGCACCCCGACAACCGACCACAGAAAACTCCGCCGCCGGCGTCTCGCCGTGCTGCCCTTCGTGCTGCTGCTCGCGCTCGCGAGCGCCGCGGCGATCGGGCAGAGCGCCAGCGGCGATCCGGCCTCCAAGATCGAGCAGAAGCAGGGCGAGCTCGATCGCATCCAGTCGATCGAGGGGCCGCTGCGCTCGCAGATCGATCAGATGAACGCCGAGGTCGATCGGCTGATCGGGGAGGAGTCCCAGCTGCGCCAGGAGCAGGCCGCCGCGCAGCACGAGCTCGATCTGAAGCAGGCCGAGCTCGACAGGGCGACTGCGCAGCTCAACGCCGAGAAGGCGGAGCTGGCGCGGATCCGGGCGAAGCTGCAGTCCGCGGTCGGCGCGCTCGAGCAGCTGCTCGTGGACATGTACAAGTCGAACGATCCGGACCTGACGGCGGTGGTGATCCAGTCGACGAGCTGGTCCGACCTGCTGACCCGCACGGAGTACATCAACCACATCCAGGAGTACGACAACGAGGTGGTCGCGCGGGTCCGCGGCCTGCGCGATCAGATCACCGCCCTGGTCAACCAGCTGCAGGCGACTCACGACCGGGTGGAGGCTGCGCGCGACGCGATCGCCGCGAAGGAGCGGCAGATCGAGAGCCAGCACGCGCAGATCTCCCAGCAGCAGGCGCAGCTCGCGTCCGCCCGCAACGCCCGCCAGGTGGCGCTCAACGCGCTCCTGAGCAAGGAGCGCCAGATCCAGACGGACCTCTCAGAGATCCCGGCGCCTGCGGGCCACGCGACGATCGACTCCAGCGGCGACGCGATCCCGCCGGCCAATGCGCCGCTCGCCGTGCGCGGCGCGATCGAGGCCGCCAACCAGATCGACGACCTCCCCTATATATGGGGAGGGGGACACGGCTCGTTCAGCGCGAGCGGCTATGACTGCTCCGGGGCCGTGAGCTTCATGCTCCACGGCGGCGGCTTCCTCTCCAGCCCGCTCGACTCGACCGGCCTCGAGGTCTGGGGCGAGTCGGGCGGCGGCAACTGGATCACGGTCTTCGCCAACAGCGGCCACGCCTGGGCGTACGTCGCCGGACTGCGCTGGGACACCGGCGGGCCCGGTGGCGGCAGTGGGCCGCGCTGGAGCACCGTGATGAGGGACGACACCTCGTCCTTCGTCGCGCGGCACCCAGCGGGGTACTAGCCGGTCTGGTTGAAGCGGCCGTTGCGCGGCCGCGCCCGATCGGGGTCCGGCGACAGTGCCCCGCGACTGGTGGCGAAGCCGTCCCTCACGGCCAACTGCCGAAGCCGGGTTGCGTCGCCCCTACCGCAAACTAGGTGTATCCCCATAAAGCCAATTGGGAAACCGGCAAAAGTGCTACCGTTCCGCCCCTCTTAGTTGATCAAAACAATCAACAAAGCGGGAAAGGAACTCGAAGCTGATGAGAATTAAGACCCTGGCGGTCGCGGCGGGGATGCTGATTGCCCTCGCGGCACCGGCCTCGGCGGCTGCCACGACCCTGATCGGGTCCGGCTCTGTCGCCGCGGAACCGGTCCTGCGGCCGCTGTTCGCCAAGTACCAGAAGGTCAGCCATGGGAAGGCACACTTCCTCTACACGGCCAACGGCGGAAACGCCGGCGTCGCGGACGTGCAGTCGGGGAGAAGCCAGTTCGCGGGGCAGGCGCGTCCGCCCCTGCCGAGCGATGCCGGTACGGCCTACATCAAGCTCTACCTGGACGGGCTCTGCCTGGACGTTCACCCGAGCAACTCGGTGAACAACCTCTCGGTTCCGCAGGTCGCTGACATCTACCACGCGGTGACCACCAACTGGAGCCAGGTCCCGGGATCGAACCGGTCCGAGACGATTCACCCCTACGGCCGTGACACCAACGGAGGAACGTTCAACTTCTTCCTCCAGGGCGTGCTCAACAACCAGCCCGCGGCGTCGAACGTCACAGCGCTGACGGCCGACGGACTGGTGAAGAACGCGGTCGCCGGCGACCCGAACGGCATCGGCTACTTCGGCCTCGCCTGGCAGGGCAAGGGCGTCAAGTCGGTGAGCCTGAACGGCGTGCCGTGCTCGGCGAAGAACGTCAAGAAGCTCAGGTACCCGCTGTCCCGGTTCATCTTCCTGGTGCTTCCGACGGCCGGCCCGAACCGGCAGGTGCAGAAGTTCGCCGACTGGGTGAGGACCAGCCCGATCGCCGGGAAGATCATCGCCAAGTCCGGCGGCGTACCCGCGTTCAACCGCAGCGGCAAGAAGAAGAAGTAGAGGCGAGTTGGCCACTGAGGCTTACTCCCTCGACCTAGAGGAGGAATTCCTCTCCGCGGAAGAGGTTCCGCGGTGGTCCGACCGGCGCGCCGAGCTCAGGCTCGGCGCGCTGGTTGTGTCCGTGGTCGCCCTGCTGGTGGCGATGATTGTCTTCGTCTTCATCCGGGGCTGGCCGTCCTTTCAACACAATGGCCTCTCCTGGTTCACGGCGGGCGGCAGCGTCGACAACCAGCTGCAGACGATTTTCCAGTCGGGGGAGACGCCCGGGGCGCAGCCCGTCTACACCCTGCACGCCTGGCCGCTGATCTGGAGCACGATGCTGATCGTGGGGAGCGCGGTGGCGATCGCCTTCACCTGCTCGCTGTTCGTGTCGGTCTTCATCGTCGAGTTCGCCCCGGAGTGGATGCGAAACATCCTCCAGCCGGTGGTGCGACTACTGGCCAGCGTGCCCTCGGTCGTCTACGGGCTGATCGGGGTGCTCGTGCTCGTGCCCTTCGTCAACAACCACCTGATCACCGAATCGAGCCGAGCCTCGGTGGACCACATCATCTCCCTGACCGGCTACGGACTCGGGACTTCCGTGGTGATCCTCACCGTGATGATCGCGCCGCTGATGATCTCGATCTTCTGCGACGGCCTCAACGCCGTGCGCAAGAGCTGGCTCGAGGGCTCGCTCGCGGCCGGCGTCAATCGCTGGCGGACCTTCTGGAAGATCGCAGTGAGAACGGCGCGCCCGGCTCTGGTCGCCGGCACCGTCATCGCCACCGCTCGCGGGATCGGTGAGGCGATCATGCTCGCGATGGTCTCGGGCGGGGTGGGCTTCTCACCCAATCCGTTCGACGGGGCGATCTTCCTCGTCGAGCCGTCACGGCCGATAGCGCCGACGATCATCGCCAACATCGACGGCCTCGCCTCCGCCCCCTCCAAGGCGACTCTCTTCGCTTTCGCCTCGATCCTGCTGTTCTCGGCCGCGATGCTCTCGCTCGCCGGCTGGGCGGCGCGCCAATCGATGAAGAAGTACACGCAGCACGTATGAGCACCGTCGGCGAAAAGCCCAAGGCGCGGAAGGAGCCGGCCGGGCCGGAGCTTGCGGCCGCCCAGTACGGGGCCGTCGAGTCCAGTGCCGCCTGGCGCCTCTCCGACCGGATCGGACTCGCGTTCTGCTGGTTCCTCGGCCTCCTCTTCTGCGCGATCGCCGCGGCGATCGTCATCTACATGCTCGTCAAAGGCATCCAGTACGTCCGGCCGGAGCTGCTCACGGAGTCGCCGAAGACCGGCTTCACCCAGGCGGAGACGGGGGGCTTCCTCGATCCGCTGATCGGCACGTTCATCGTCGCCGCGATCGGCATCGCGATCGCGCTGCCGCTCGGGATCGCGATCGCGGTCTGGCTCAGCGAGTTCGGCCGGCCATTTGCGCTGGCTCGCATCGTCGAGTCGACGGTGGAGATGATCGCCGGTACCCCGTCGATCGTGTTGGCCCTCTTCGGCACGGTGATCTTCTCGAGCACGGCGCTGGCGTTCCTCAGCCGCGAGTCGGAGGGAGTCGTCTTCGGCCGCTCCTTCTTCGCCGCCGGCGCGATGCTGTCTCTGGTCGCACTGCCGCTGGTCGTGAGCGCGACCCGCGAGGGTCTGCAGGCGATCCCGGCCCACGTCCGCGAGGCCTCCTATGCGGTCGGCAAGACCAA
>DASTAI010000146.1:0-2881 GCA_035712865.1 Solirubrobacterales bacterium | reverse complement strand
CGCGCGTCAGCTCGGTCAGCTCGTCACGCCGGCTGGCTGACTCATTGCGGCGGAATCCCTTCCTGGGAGCCATCAGACCGCTGCTATCATCATCGGTCGCTCCGGGGTGCCCCCGCAGGGCCCCGTGGGCTGAAACCGTTTCGATGGAGAACGGCGCGACATAGGAGCAGTTCGGGTCGAAGAGACGCTGTGCGCTCGGGCCCGAAAGGGCCTTTTTTCTGCGCTGATTCCGAACTCAGACTAACCGTTCCGCCTCTCCCTCACGCCAGTACGAAGAAGGACCCCATGCCCCGCACCTTTCCACTAGAGAAGACCAGGAACATCGGCATCATGGCCCACATCGATGCCGGTAAGACCACGACAACCGAGCGGATCCTCTACTACACGGGCCGCACCCACAAGATGGGTGAGGTCCACGAGGGCGCTGCCGTCATGGACTGGATGGAGCAGGAGCAGGAGCGCGGAATCACGATCACGTCCGCCGCGACCGCCTGCGAGTGGGAGGGCCACCGGATCAACATCCTGGACACCCCGGGGCACGTCGACTTCACGGTCGAGGTGGAGCGCAGCCTCCGCGTGCTCGACGGCGCGATTGCGCTCTTCGACTCCGTAGCCGGCGTCGAGCCGCAGTCCGAGACCGTCTGGCGCCAGGCCGACAAGTACGGCGTCCCGCGAATCGCCTACGTCAACAAGATGGACCGCATCGGCGCGGACTTCTTCAAGGCCGTCGAGACGATGCGCGACCGCCTCGGCGCCAACCCGCTTCCGATCCAGATCCCGATCGGGCAGGAGGCCGACTTCCAGGGCGTCGTCGACCTGATCGAGAACAAGGCCCTCGTCTGGAAGGACGAGCTGGGCACGGAGTTCTCCTACGAGGACATCCCCGAGGATCTCGTCGAGCAGGCGGAGCAGTACCGCACGCAGCTGATCGAGGCTTGCGCCGACTACGACGACGAGCTGATGGAGGCCTACCTCAACGAGGAGGAGATTCCGCACGAGCGGATCGCCAAGTCGCTGCACCGCGCGACGCTCGACATCAAGGTCACTCCCGTCCTCTGCGGCTCGTCCTTCAAGAACAAGGGCGTGCAGCCCCTGCTCGACGCGATCGTCGAGCTGCTTCCCTCGCCGCTCGAGGTCCCCGCCGTCAAGGGCATGGAGCAGCCGAAGAAGGGTGAGAACGGCGGCGCCACCGAGGCGGACCGCCCGGCGGACGACAACGCTCCCTTCTCGGCCCTCGCCTTCAAGGTGATGGCCGATCCCTACGTCGGCAAGCTCACCTACTTCCGCGTCTACTCCGGCAAGCTCAACGCGGGCGGTCGCGTGCTCAACGTCTCGACCGGCCGCACCGAGCGGATCGGTCGCCTGCTGATGATGCACGCCAATCATCGAGAGGAGATCGAGGAGGCCTACGCGGGCGACATCGTCGCCGGCGTCGGGCTCAAGCAGACCTCGACCGGCGACACGCTCTCGGCGCCCGACGCCCCGATCGAGCTCGAGCACATCGATTTCCCCGAGCCCGTCATCGCCGTCGCCATCGAGCCGAAGACGAAGGCCGATCAGGAGAAGCTCTCATCGAGCCTGGCGCGCCTCGCCGAGGAGGACCCGACCTTCCAGGTCGAGTCGGACGAGGAGACCGGGCAGACCCTGATCCACGGGATGGGCGAGCTCCACCTCGAGGTGATCGTCGACCGGCTGCTGCGTGAGTTCTCCGTCGACGCCAACGTCGGCCGCCCGCAGGTGGCCTACCGCGAGACGATCCGCGACAGCGTCAACAAGGTCGAGGGCCGCTTCGTCCGCCAGACCGGCGGTCGCGGCCAGTACGGCCACGCGGTGATCAACGCCGAGCCGGCGCCCGGCGAGGGCTTCGACTTCGTCAACTCGATCAAGGGCGGCCGGATCCCGTCCGAGTTCATCCCGTCCATCGAGGCGGGCATCGAGGAGGCCCTGCAGTCCGGCGTCAAGGCGGGCTATCCGATGGTCGACGTCAGGGTCGAGCTGATCGACGGCTCCTACCACGACGTCGACTCCTCGGAGATGGCCTTCAAGGTCGCCGGCTCCATGGCGGTCCAGGAGGCGGCGCGCAAGGCGAAGCCGGTCCTGCTGGAGCCCGTCATGTCCGTCGAGGTCGTCACGCCCGAGGAATTCCTCGGAGATGTGATCGGCGACCTCTCCCGGCGCCGGGGCAAGGTCCAGGGCCAGGAGCCGCGAGGCAACGCTCTCGCCGTGCAGGCCTTCGTGCCCCTCGGCGAGATGTTCGGATACGCCACAGACCTCCGGTCTTCCACGCAGGGCCGGGCGAGCTACACCATGCAGTTCGAGCGGTACGAGGAGGTCCCGAAGAACATCGAGGACGAGATCGTCGAGCACCGCTCGGGAGAGCCCGTGGGAGCCAGTGCGTAGCTATATTCCCACGGTTCGCCCACTAACTACTTTCAGCACGACAGCCACCCACGAGAATTAAAGGAGCGAGATGTCCAAGGAGAAGTTCGATCGCGATAAGCCGCACGTGAACGTCGGCACCATCGGCCATGTCGATCACGGCAAGACCACGCTGACAGCCGCGATCACCAAGACACTCGCCGACAAGGGCGGCACCGAGGTGAAGTCGTTCGAGGAGATCGACAACGCGCCCGAGGAGAAGGAGCGCGGGATCACGATCGCCACCTCGCACGTCGAGTACGAGACCGACAACCGGCACTACGCCCACGTCGACTGTCCCGGCCACGCGGACTACGTCAAGAACATGATCACGGGCGCCGCCCAGATGGACGGCGCGATCCTGGTGGTCTCAGCGCCGGACGGCCCCATGCCCCAGACGCGGGAGCACATCCTGCTGGCGCGTCAGGTGAACGTCCCCTACGTGGTCGTTTACCTGAACAAG
>DASTAI010000145.1:0-5138 GCA_035712865.1 Solirubrobacterales bacterium | reverse complement strand
GATCGAGCTCACCCCGCTGTCAAGCGTCGTCCAATAGATGAACTTCGAATCGACGGCGACACCGTGCACGCCGGTCACACCCGTGATGAAGTTGTTGTTGGCCCCGGTCCCGTTGATCTTCGCCCGCCCGATGGTGCTCTGGTTGTCGTTCGCCCAATACACGAAGTTGCCGTGGGCATGCGGCGGCGCGATCAGCAGCGCCAGCGCCGCGAGCACCGCGGCGACGAGAATCGTCAGGACCACCCTTCTCCTCAGCGGATGCTGCGTGTGGTGCGAGTGGCCGGCGTGCGAGAGACGTCGCCCGAACACGTCTCGATGCTACCCGCGATGAGCCCGCTAAATCAGCAGTTTCGTCGCTCAGAGGCGCTCGGGTAGCGAGCGCCAGGCACGCTCGGCGTCCGCGAGGGCGACCGAGACGTCGCGCTCGGCGGCGGAGAAGCTCAGCCGCTCGCCGCCCACAGTGCCGATCTCGAGAGTCTCGACGCCGGCCCGCTCGGCGGCCGTGAGGAGCGCCGGCAGGGCCTCGGCCGAGACGCCCAGCACGATCCCCCCGGGACCCTCTCCGAACAGGCAGCTCTCGCCGGATCCTCCGCGCAGCTCGACCAGCGGGTCGAGGTCGGCCTCGATCCCGGTCCCCGCGGCGATCGCCATCTCGCCCAGGGCGCAGGCGAGGCCGCCGTCGCTGACGTCGTGCGCAGCCGTGGCGGTCCCGTCGCGCACCACCTGGCGGACGAATCCGAGCGCGGCCGCGATCGCCGAGATCTCCACCTGAGGCAGCCCGGCGTCCAGCTCACCGCGCTGCTTCGCGAGCTCCGAACCCGCCAGGGAGGGGGCGAACGGACCCACGAGGACCAGCCGGTCCCCCTCGCCGGGCGCCAGGCCCGGCGCGGTCGCGGGATCGGGCAGCTCACCGACCATGCCGACGACGGGCGTTGGGTAGATCGGCCCGTGCTCGGTCTCGTTGTAGAGCGAGACGTTCCCGCCCACGACGGGGATTCCCAAATCGAGGCAGGCATCCGCCAGGCCGAGGACCGCCCGATCGAGCTGCCACGCGACGTTGGGCTTCTCGGGATTGCCGAAGTTGAGGCAGTTGGTCAGGCCGAGCGGCTCCGCGCCGACGCAGGCGAGGTTCTGGGCGCACTCCATCACCGCCTCGACGGCACCTGCGTACGGGTCACAGGCGACCCGTCTCCCGTTCCCGTCGATCGCCACCCCGATCGCGCGGCCGGACTCGGGCAGCATCAGCACCGCCGCGTCCGCGGCCTCGGGTCGGCGGACGGTCCGCGACCCGACCACCGAGTCGTACTGCTCGAAGGCCCACCGCTTCGACGCCACGTTCGAGGAGGCGAGCAGCGCGCAGAGGATCGCCGAGGGATCGCTCGGGTCGGCCGAGCGGCCGACGCTCCGCACGACCAGCTGCCCGAGTGTCTCGGCGTTGCCGTACATCCACCCCTGCGGCTCGGCCGGCTCCAGGTCGTACAGCGGGCATTCGTCGACCAGTGCCGCGACCGGCACGTCGCCCACCTCGACCCCGTCGTCCAGGACGCGCAGATTTCCGCTGTCCGTCACCTCGCCGATCGCCGCGGCGCCGGTCTGCCAGCGCTCGCACGTCGCGATCACCTCGTCGAGCTTCGACGGGTCAACGACCGCCAGCATCCGCTCCTGAGACTCCGAGACCATGACCTCGAAGGGCTCCATGTCGTCCTCCCGCAGCGGCACCCGCCTGACGTCGAGGTCGATCCCCACGTCCCCCTTGGACGCCATCTCGCCAGCCGACGAGGTCAGCCCGGCCGCGCCCAGGTCCTGCAGGGAGAGGAGTAGATCCCGCTGCAGCAGCTCCAGACAGCACTCGAGCAGCTTCGACTCCTCGAAGGGGTCGCCGATCTGGACGCTGGGCCGCTTTGAGTCATCGCCCGCCTCGAGCTCCGCCGAGGCAAGCACGGACGCGCCACCGATCCCGTCGCGTCCGGTTGACGCCCCCATGATCACGACCAGGTTGCCCGGGCCGGCGGCCGCCGCGCGGATCATGTCGTCGGTCCGCGCCAGGCCGACGCACATCGCGTTGACCAGGCAGTTGTGCTCATAGGGAGACTCGAAGTAGACCTCGCCGCCGACGGTCGGAACGCCGATCGAGTTGCCGTAGTGGCCGATGCCGGCCACCGCGCCCTCGAACAGGTACCGCGACCGCTCCGAGGTGAGCTCGCCGAACCGCAGGGAGTCGAGCACCGCGATCGGCCGGGCCCCGATGGCGAAGACGTCCCTCAGGATTCCCCCGACACCGGTGGCGGCCCCCTGGAAGGGCTCGACCGCGCTCGGGTGGTTGTGCGACTCGACCTTGAAGGCGACGGCGTGGCCGTTGCCCACATCGACCGCGCCCGCGTTCTCGCCCGGTCCCATCACGACCCGATCCCCTTCGGTGGGCAGACGGATGAGCAGCTTGCGGGAGTGCTTGTAGGCGCAGTGCTCGGACCACAGCAGCGAGAACATCGCCAGCTCCACCTGGTTCGGCGCCCGCCCGATCAACTCGAGGATCCGCTCGTACTCGGCCTCGGTGAGACCGAGCTCCACGGCCTGCTCGACGGTGGGCAGCTCGGCGGTCGAGGTCACGCGGCGGAGACGCGGGGGCGCGCATCAGCGCGACCCCTGACGTGGTTGGCGCCGACCAGGGCCCGGAACAGCGCAAGCCCGTCGTTGGAGCCGGTCAAGGGATCGACAGCATGCTCGGGATGCGGCATCAGTCCCAGCACATTGCCGCCCTCGTCGAGCACGCCGGCGATGTCACGAACGCTGCCGTTCGGGTTCTCGCCCGGGGCATATCTGAACGCGACCCGTCCTTCGGCCTCGAGGCGGTCCAGCTCTTCAGCCGGGGCGAAGTAGCGTCCGCTCATGTGTTTGATCGGGATCGAGAGTCCCTCACCGGCTTCGAGCTCCACGCCGAACGGGCCCTCGAAACCCTCGGCGACGAGTCCCACCTGCCTGCAGATGAATCGCAGCCCTTCGTTCGGCAGCAGGGCGCCGGGAAGGAGGCCCGCTTCGCAGAGGACCTGGAAGCCATTGCAGATGCCGAGCACGCGGCCCCCCTCCGCGGCGAACCGCGCCACCGCCTCCATTGCGGGCGAGAAGCGCGCGATCGCCCCGGCGCGGAGGTAGTCGCCGTAGGAGAAGCCGCCGGGAATGACGACGCCGTCGAGGCCGGAGAGATCCGTCTCCTCGTGCCAGACCAGACGACCCTCACCGACCCGCCTGACCGCCTCCAGCGCGTCCCGCTCGTCGCAGGAGCCGGGGAACTGGATGACCCCGATCACGACGAACCGCTTCCGTTCTCGATCACGATCTCGTAGTCCTCGATCAGCGGGTTGGCGAGCAGCTTCTCGCTGAGCGAGTCGAGCTTGGCGGGATCGTCGACCTCCAGCTCCACCAGCCGGCCCACCCGCACCTCGTGGATGCCCTCGAAGCCGAGCGCCGGCAGCGCTCGCTCGACGGCCTTGCCCTGGGGGTCGAGGATGCCCTCCTTGGGCCTGATCAGGACCCTCGCCTTCACCGGTTCAGCCTAGCGGCGGGCGCGGCCCCGAAAGGACTCCGATCAATCCAGTTTACGGCCGGTGATCTTCTCGTAGGCCTCGACGTACTTGGCCCGCGTGTTCCGGACCACCTCTTCCGGCAGCTCCGGCCCCGGCGGGCTGTGGTCCCAGCCGACCGAGTCGGAGTAGTCCCGCACGTACTGCTTGTCGAAGGAGGCCTGGGAGCGGCCCGGCTCGTAGTCGTCCTGGGGCCAGAAGCGCGATGAGTCCGGCGTGAGCACCTCGTCCGCGAGCACGATCTCGGCCCCCGGCGAGCTGCCGAACTCGAACTTCGTGTCGGCGACGATGATGCCCCGCTCTGCGGCGTGGTCCGCGGCGCGCTCGTAGATCTCGATCGAGATCCGACGCAGCTCCTCCATCAGGTGCCGGTCGCCGGTGATCTCGATGGCGCGCTCGAAGTCGATGTTCTCGTCGTGCTCGCCGAGCTCCGCCTTGGTCGCCGGCGTGAAGATCGGCTCGAGGAGCTTGTCCGACTCCCGCAGGCCGCCGGGCAGTTGGATGCCGCAGACGGAGCCGGTCTGCTGGTACTCCTTCCAGCCCGAGCCGGAGAGGTAACCGCGCACGACGCACTCGATCGGATACATGTCGAGCTTCCGCACCCGCATCCCGCGACCGGCGGCCTCGGGCGGGACATCCTCGGAAATGAAGTGGTTCGGGACGATTTCTCCGGTCAGCTCGAACCAGAAGAGCGACATCTGCGTCAGAACCTTGCCCTTGTCCGGGATCTCGGTCGGCAGGACCACGTCGTAGACGGAGATCCGGTCGGAGGCGACCATGATCAACTCGTCGCCGTCCTCGTAGATCTCGCGGACCTTGCCGGAGCCGTGGAGCTTGAGGTCGGAGAGGGACGTGGTCATCCGCCGCCCACCTCCTGCTGGAAGGCGGGGTGCGCCTTCGCCCAGTCGACGATCTTGCCCGAACCCACCACGGTCCTGCCCTCGTCGAGCGCAAGGACGGGGAGGTCGACCTGCCCCGTCAGCTCCTCGACCTCCCTGCGGCCGCTCCTGCGGTCGCCCCAGGTCCACGGCAACAGCCGATAGCCCGGGAGGGCGCGGATCTCGTACTCGTAGCCGGCCTCGTCGAGCGCCTTGGCGGCCCTGCCGCAGGGATGGCCGACGGAGCCCAGCGACTTCTCCTGCCTGCAGGTGTAGAGGATCACGGCGCAAGCCTATCCAGGCGCGCCAGCACCTCGGGAACGTGCTCGAGGTACGCGCCGTAGTCGAAGACCTCGTCGAGGTCGAGCTGCGGCGCGGCGGCCCCGATCAGCTCGCGGAAGCTGGTCCCCTCGTCCCATGCCCTCTGGGCGCTCTCCTGGACCAGCCGGTAGGCGTCGTCGCGGCTCATGCCCGACTCGACCAGCGCCGTCAGCGCGCGTTGGCTGAAGAGCGCGCCGTGGGTGAGCTCGAGGTTCTCCCTCATCCGGTCTGTGTGGACGGTCATGCCGTCGACCAGGTTGGTGGCGAGGTACTGCATGTAGTCGAGCGCGATCGTCGCATCGGGCAGGACGATTCGCTCGGCGCCCGAGTGGGAGATGTCGCGCTCGTGCCAGAGGGCCAC
>DASTAI010000144.1:0-6994 GCA_035712865.1 Solirubrobacterales bacterium | reverse complement strand
CGAGCACCGCGTAGACGCAGATCGACCAGAGCGCGGCGAAGACGAGGAAGGCGCCGAAGCGCATCCGCTCGACCACCGCGCCCGAGACCAGGGCCACGGTGATGATGCAGAAGGTCGCCTGGAAGGCGAAGAAGACGAGGTGCGGGATCGCCGTCCCGTCCCTGGGAGCGAAGCCGACGTCGTGGAGACCAACGTAGTGGAGGCCTCCGATCAGGTCGCCGGTGCCGTCGAAGGCGAGCGAGTAGCCGATCAGGGCCCACAGCACTCCCGCGATCGCGATCGCGCTGACGCTCATCATGAAGGTGTTGAGCGCGTTCTTCGCGCGGACCAGACCTGCGTAGAAGAGCCCGAGGGCGATGGTCATCATCAGGACCAGGGCCGTCGCAGCCAGCATCCAGGCGGTGTCGCCGGTGTCGATC
Source organism: Solirubrobacterales bacterium (assembly GCA_035712865.1). GTDB lineage: Bacteria > Actinomycetota > Thermoleophilia > Solirubrobacterales > 70-9 > DASUPK01. The sequence goes on along the minus strand of DASTAI010000144.1, from coordinate 6,575 downwards.
TGGGTCGCCTGCGCGAGGATCGGGACGTCCATCAGGCGCCCACCGGGGTCACCGCGGCGTTGTCCTCCTCGCCGGTGCGGATCCGGACGGCGCGGTCGAGGGAGACGACGAAGATCTTCCCGTCGCCGACCTCACCGGTCCGCGCTCCTTCGCAGATCGCATCGATGGTCGGCTGCACGAAGGGGTCGGTGACGGCGATCTCGAACCGGACCTTGTCGGAGAGCTCCACCTTCACGGTCGTGCCGCGGTACGTCTCGACCCTGTCCAGCTCTCCACCGTGGCCCTGGACCCGGCTCATGGAGACGCCACGCACCTCCGCGCGGTAGAGCGCCTCGAGAACGTCGTTCGCGCACTCGGGCCGGACGATCCCGATCACCAGCTTCACGATGGACCCCTCTCTCTTCGGACGAAACCGCAGCGCCAGCCGCTGCACCGCTGAAGCTATTCGCGGCGCCCGACGGATCCCTCGAGTCGAAGCCACATCGATACGCTCGTCGCATGTCGGTGGAGGCTCCGGACGTTCGCGCCTGGTCGCTGGCCTCGGGCCTCGGCCGGATCGCCTTCGGTGTTGGGATGCTCGCCGCGCCGGAGCGCGCTCTGCACGTTCTCGGATTCACGGAGGTCAGCCCGGCGACGGTGGCCGTGACCCGAGTCGCCGGGGTCCGGGACCTCGTCCTGGGCCTCGTGACGGTGTCCGCGCTCGGCGACCCGGACCGGCTGCGCAGCGCGACGCTGGCGAACGCGATTGCCGATGCGGGCGACACCCTTGCGTTCAGCCTGACGTTGCGCACCCCGGAGCGGGAAGCGGGGGTGCGCGGCTTCGCGGTCGCGCTGCCGGCGGCCGCCGTCGGCATCTGGACGCGATGGAGGCTGAGCTGAGCACCGACCCGGGACGCGAGGTGCTCGACCGGATCCGCCGGATCCCCGAGGGGTATGTCACGACCTATGGCGACCTCTCTCCGGGGGCGCCGCGGTTCGCCGGCCAGGTGCTCTCCAGCTGTCATGACCCGGCCGTTCCCTGGCATCGGGTCGTCCGGGCGGATGGCTCACTCGCCAAGGGCGAGAAGCAGCGCCGGTTGCTAGAGGCGGAGGGCGTCAGGTTCAAGGGTGCCCGCGTCGACATGGAGTCCTCGGCGATACCGGGCGACGCCCTGAGCTGACATGCGGGAAACTCCATCCGGATGACCGGGAAGGCCGACTTCACCGAGGAGGAGTGGAAGACGATCCTCGAGGCGCCACCGAGCGCCGGCCTGATCGTCATCCTCTCCGACCGCGGCGGCTCGATCCGAGAGACCTTCTCGATGGCATCCGCCTACACGGAGGCGCGCAAGCAGCACGGCGACAGCGAGCTGCTCGACGAGATCGCCTCGGCCAAGCCCGAGACGGATCACACGCGCGCCGGGTCCCAGGAGGAGCTGAAGCAGCACAACCTCGACAACATCCGGCAGGCGGTTGCCCTGCTGAAGACGAAGGCGACCGATGAGGAGGTCGAGGAGTACCGCAAGTTCATCAGCGGCCTCGCCGAGCGCGTGGCCGAAGCCCGCAAGGAGGGCTTTCTCGGGCTCAGCGGCGAGCGCGTGAGCGACGCCGAACGCGCGGCGATCGGCGAGATCGACGCCGCCCTGGCCGACTAACGGAGACACCGCCAGGGTGGCCTCGCCCCAGACACTCACTCCCAGCGACCACGAGGCAATCGGCAAGGAGGCACGCCGGCGTGCGCCCCGCTCCATCCAGGCGCGGTGGGAGCCGGGACCGGACCGGCCCGACCCGGTCAAGATCCTCACGGAGCAGGACAAGAGCCGGCTTCCCGATCTGGTTCCGATTCGTCACGGCCGCATGCTGGCGTCGGCGTTCACTTTCTACCGCGGCGCCGCGGGCATCATGGCCGCCGACCTCGGTGTCACGCCGCGCTCCGGCCTCGACGTGCAGCTCTGCGGCGACGCCCACCTCTCCAACTTCGGCGTCTTCGCGGCACCCGACAGGCGGCTGATCTTCGACATCAACGACTTCGACGAGACCCACCCGGGGCCGTTCGAATGGGACGTGAAACGGCTCGTCGCAAGCTTTGCGGTCGGTGGCCGCGACCGAAAGTTCAAGAAGAGCGTGCGGCGTGCGGTGCTGACCATCGCAGCCGGCGCCTATCGCGAGGAGATGCGCCGGCTCGGTTCGGAGAGGGACATCGACGTCTGGTACGAACGCGTCGACCTCGACGAACTCGAGCGCTACCGGTCCGAGGTGAGCAAGAAGGTCGCCAAGGGCTTCGACAAGGGGCGGGCCAAGGCGGAGAGCAAGAACAGCCTCCGGGCGTTGGCGAAGCTGACCCACAAGCAGAACGGCGAGCTGCGCATCGTCAGCGACCCTCCCCTGATCGTCCCGATCGACGAGCTCGTGCCGAAGTCCAAGCTCAAGATGGTCGAGGCTCAGCTGAACGAGCTGGTCGAGGACTACCGGGCGACGCTCCAGCCCGACATCCGCAGCCTGGTGGACCGCTATCGCTTCGTCGACGTCGCCCACAAGGTCGTGGGCGTCGGCAGCGTTGGTACCCGCTGCTGGATCGTCCTCATGCTCGGACGCGACTCCGACGACCCCCTGTTCCTTCAGGTCAAGGAGGCCGGGCCGTCGGTGCTGGCGGAGTACGCGGGCGGCGGCCGCTACAAGCATCAGGGCAGGCGCGTCGTCGAGGGCCAGCGTCTGATGCAGGCGTCGAGCGACATTCTGCTCGGCTGGCTCACGAACGAGGAGGGGCTCGACGGCGGACGCCGCGACTTCTACGTCAGACAGCTCTGGGACGGTAAGGGCTCAGCGCAGGTCGAGACGATGACGCCCGAGGTGATGAAGCTGTACGCGCGTCTCTGTGGTGCGACGCTGGCGCGGGCGCACGCCCGCTCGGGAGACGCCATCGCGATCGGCTCCTATATGGGCGGCAGTGACAAGTTCGACGAAGCCATGGCCGACTTCTCCGAGGCGTATGCCGACCAGAACGAGCGGGACTACAAGCAGTTCGCGGGCGCGGTCGAATCCGGGGCGATCGAGGCGGTCAGGGATATCTAGCGGCCACCAGGCCGCTCCGTTGTGAGCGAGGGCGTAGCCCGAGCGGTTATGTGAGGCGGCCGCTTGTGGCCGTGGCTATATGGCGAAGCAGGAGGACGGCCGTGTGAGGGGAACTGGAACCCGGACCCAGACGATGATCGTCGACAGCGCCCACTACAAGGACGGCGCGCGCCAGCACGATGAGGCGCTGACGCCGGAGCAGGCCGCCGAGGTGGCGAAGAAGTCGGCCTCCGGCGAGTTCATCTGGCTCGGCATCCACGAGCCGCAGCCGGGCGACCTCGAGCGGCTGGCGAGCCTCTTCGGCCTCCACGAGCTCGCAGTCGAAGACGCCCAGAACCCGCACCAACGGCCGAAGATCGAGGAGTACGAGCAGCACGTCTTCCTCGTCCTCAAGACCGCCCACTACCACCAGGACCGGGAGGTCGTCCACTTCGGCGAGATCCATATGTTCGCCGCGCCGGGCTACGTGATCACGATTCGGCACGGCCCGGGCAGCGAGCTCGCCAGCGCCCGCCACCACCTCGAGGCGCGCCCCGATCTCCTTCGTCTGGGCGCCGCCTCCGCCGTCTGGGCCGTCCTGGACAAGGTGGTCGACGACTACATCCCGGTGGTCGACGCGATCGAGGACGACGTCGGGGAGGTCGAGACGGATGTCTTCAATGACGACATCCCGGCCCCGACGGCCCGGATCTACAACCTGAAGCGCGAGACGATCGAGTTCCATCGCGCCGTCTTCCCGCTGCTCGGGCCCCTCAACGACCTCGAGGAGGGGGGCAATGAGCGGGTTCCCGAAGAGCTGCTCAGCTACTTCCGCGACGTCGGCGATCATGCCCGCCGCGTCGACGAGCAGGTGACCGCCCAGCGGGAGCTGCTCACGAGCGTCTTGCAGGCGAACCTGGCCCTGGTCAGCGTCAACCAGAACATCACCGTGAAGAAGATCTCGGCAGTCTTCGGGATCATCGCCGTGCCGACGTTCGTCGCCTCGGTCTACGGCATGAACTTCGACAACATGCCCGAGCTCCACTGGCACCTCGGATACGCCTACGCATTGGCACTGATGGGCGCCTGCGTGATTGCGCTCGCGACCTTCTTCCGCCGCATCGACTGGCTCTAGGCAGTCCTACGATGGGGGTTGTGTTTCCCCTCGCGCACGTGGGTGGCCCGGTCTTCGAGCCGCTCCAGGTCTTCGGGCTGACGCTGGTGGCGACGGCGTACGCATTCCGGTCGATGACGCTCGCCAGGGAGGGGCGTCCCGTTCCCACCTGGCGAATGATCTGCTTCGCCTCCGGACTGCTGCTGATCGCGGTTGCCTTCCTGTCCCCGCTCGGCCATCTCGACACCGAGCTGGTCCTCGCGCACATGGGCCAGCACCTGCTGATGGGGGACCTGGGGGCGCTGCTGATCGTGCTCGGGCTCACCGGCCCGCTGCTCCAGCCGCTGCTGCACAACCGCTGGCTCGGGTGGCTGCGGCACCTGGCGCATCCGCTGGTCGCCCTTCCCCTGTGGGCGATCGATCTCTACGTCTGGCACACGCCGGTCCTCTACCAGGCGGCGACCGATCACTCAGCGATCCACGCGCTCCAACACACCTGCTTCATCGGCTTCGGGGTCCTGATGTGGATGCCCTTGGTCGGGCCGCTGCCGCAGCCGAACTGGTTCGGGATCCCCGCGAAGATCGGCTACCTGATCGGCGTCCGGTTCATCGGGATCGTGCTCGGCAACGTCCTGATGTGGTCCAACACGGTGTTCTACCCCGACTACGCCGCCGGTGAGGCCAAGTGGCACATCACCGCGATCACCGATCAGAGCATCGCCGGCGTGCTGATGATGGTGGAGGGAGGGTTCGTCACCCTCGGCGTCCTCGCCTGGCTCTTTCTCGAATGGGCCAAGCAGGACTCCGAGCGACAGCGGCTTCTCGACCTGGCCGACCAGCGAGGGGTGCCGCTCAGTGACGCACGCGCGGCTCGTGCCGCAGCGGCCGGGCAGGGGGCGCGGCTCGAGGAGAGGATCAAGGGGTCGACTTGAGCCGCGAGCGCGGGCTGCTCTACGTGCTCGTCTTCGTGGTCGGGATGGCGAGCCTTGGAGCCGAGATCGCCGCGGCGCGGCTGATGGCTCCGTACTTCGGCGCCTCGACGATCGTCTGGGCCAACACCATCGCGGTGGTGCTGGTGGCGCTCTCCGCCGGCTACTGGATTGGCGGGCGGCTTGGGGACGACCACCCTCACCTGCGGGGCCTCTGCCTGATGGTGGGGGCGGCCGCGATCCTGCTCGCCCTCGTTCCCTTCGCGGCCCGGCCGTTTCTCTCGATCTCCGTCGACGCGCTCGACGAGATCTCGGCCGGGGCGTTCGTCGGCTCGCTGGTCGGCGTTCTCGCGCTGGTGGCCGTCCCGGTCGTCCTCCTGGGAGCGTGCTCGCCCTGGGCGATCAGGCTCGCGACGCCGGACGTGGACCATTCGGGGAGAACGGCCGGGCGCCTCTACGCGATCTCGACCGCAGGCTCGCTCGTCGGGACGATGTCGGCGGCGCTCCTCTTCATCCCGTTCATCGGCACCCAGCGCACCTTCCTCGTCTTCGCCCTCTCCCTGGCGGTGGTGGCTGCGACGGGCCTCGGCTGGCGCTACCTGGCGGTGCCCGCGGCCGTCGCCGCGGTGATCGCTGTCCCAGTGGGCACCGTGAAGGCACAGACGGACTCCGGAGATCGCGTCCTGTATGAGACCGAAACCGAGGCCCAGTACGCCCGGGTGATCGAGGAGCCCGACGGGACCCGCCGCCTCGAGCTGAACGAGGGGATCGCCTCGCATTCCCTCTATCGCCCGGGCAGCTACCTGACCGGCGACTATTGGGACGGCATGCTCGTCATGCCCTTCACGAGCCTGCGCCAGGCGCCGACACGTATCGCGATCCTGGGGAATGCCGGGGGGACCACTGCCCGCGCCTACGGCCACTACTTCCCGGCCGCGACGATCGACGCCGTCGAGATCGACCCGGAGCTTGCCGAGATCGGCCGCAGGTACTTCGACATGCGTGCACCGCATCTGACGGTCCACAACGAGGATGCCCGCCCCTGGCTGCGAACCGCCGAGGGCGGCTACGACGTGATCGTCGTCGACGCCTACCGCCAGCCGTACATCCCGTTCTACCTCGCGACCCGGGAGTTCTTCACGCTTGCCCGCGACCGCCTCGCGCCGGGCGGCGTGGTGGTCGTCAACGTCGGCCACCCAGAGGGCTCGAACGACCTCGAGAAGGTGATCGGCCGGACGATGGCTGACGTGTTCCCGGCGGTGTTGCGCGACCCGATCGAGGAGGAGAACACCCTGATGCTCGGAGCCGAGCGCGCCTCCGCTGATCACCTGGCGGGGATGGCGTCCGGGTTGGCGCCGGAGCTGCAGACGCTCGCCCGGACCGCGGCCGCTCGAATCGGCCCTCCGCTCGCGGGCGGTGAGGTCTACACCGACGACCGCGCCCCCGTCGAGTGGCTGATCGACCGCTCGATCCTCGGCTACGCCGAGTGATCGCCCCGGAGT
>DASTAI010000143.1:0-2784 GCA_035712865.1 Solirubrobacterales bacterium | reverse complement strand
CCGATGGCCGCAAGCAGACGGCCGGGGCCGCGGTGCTCTCCGGAGGCGGTGACGTCCTCGCGACCGCCCGAGTGCTGATGATCGAGCCGCGGGAGGCACCCCGGCGGTGATCGAGCTGACCGGCGAGGGACTGACGCCCGCGCAGGTCGTGGCCGTCGCCCGAAGCGACGACAGGGTCGAGCTCGCGAAGACTGCGCGCGCGGCGATGGAGAAGAGCGCCGCCGTGGTCGATGGGCTCACCTCCTCGTCCGAGCCCGCCTACGGGGTCTCGACCGGCTTCGGGTCACTCGCGACGACGCCGATTCCCGCGGATCGCCGCGAGGAGCTGCAGCGGGCGTTGCTCCGCTCTCACGCCGCCGGCATGGGGGATCCGGTCGAGCGCGAGGTCGTGCGGGCGATGATGCTCCTCCGGGCCCGCTCGCTCGCGATGGGCTATTCGGGGGCCCGGCCCGAGATCGCCGAGGCAATCCTCGGAATCCTGAATGCGGGCCTGACTCCGGTCGTCCCGGAACACGGCTCGCTCGGGGCCAGCGGCGACCTGGCCCCGCTTGCCCACTGCGCCCTGGCGTTGATCGGGGAGGGCGAGGTGAGCGATGGATCGGACCGCCGGCGACCGGCCGCCGAGGCGCTGGCCGACACCGGGCTCGAGCCGATGACACTGAGGGCCAAGGAGGGGCTGGCGCTGATCAACGGCACCGACGGCATCCTCGGGATGCTGATCCTCGCGGTGGCGGACCTCCGCTCGCTCCTCCGCGCCGCCGACATCTCCGCGGCGATGTCGGTGGAGGCCCTGCTGGGCACCGACCGTGCCTTCGCGGAGGACCTGATCGCGCTGCGGCCACAGCCGGGACAGGCCGACAGCGCCGCCAACCTGCGCCGTCTGCTGGCCGGCTCGCCGATCGTCGCCAGTCATCGCGAGGACGACCCGAGGGTCCAGGACGCCTACTCGCTCCGCTGCGCCCCACAGGTGAACGGGGCCGCCCGGGACGCCGTGGCCTACGCCGAGCAGGTGGCCGAGCATGAGCTGGCCTCGGCGATCGACAATCCGATGATCCTGCCCGACGGCCGGGTCGAGTCCTGCGGCAACTTCCACGGAGCACCGCTGGGGCTCGCGTGCGACCTGCTCGCGATGGCCGTCGCGGACACCGGGGCGATCGCGGAGCGCCGCACGGACCGCCTGCTCGATGCCAGTCGCTCGGAGGGCCTCCCCCCTTTCCTCGCCGAGAACCCCGGGGTCAACTCGGGCCTGATGATCAGCCAGTACACGCAGGCGGCGATGGTCTCCGAGAACCGGCGGCTCGCCGTGCCGGCGGGTGTCGATTCGCTGCCGACCAGCGCGATGCAGGAGGACCACGTGTCGATGGGCTGGTCGGCGGCGCGGAAGCTGCGCTCGGCGATCGACAACCTCGGCCGCATCCTCTCAGTGGAGGCAGTCTCCGCCGCCCGGGGGATTCAGCTGCGCGAGCCGCTCGAGCCCGGAGCCGGCACCGGCGCCGCCGTGGCAGCGATCCGGGCCGCGGGAGTACCGGGGCCGGGACCAGATCGCGAGCTGGCCCCCGAGCTCGAGAAGGCCGCGCGGCTGGTGGCCGGCGGTGGCATCGTGAGTGCCGTGGAAGAGACGGTCGGGGAGCTGCGATGAGCGGCCCACGCGAGGTCCGGGCCCCGCGAGGCACCGAGCTCTCCTGCAGGGGCTGGCAGCAGGAGGCGCTGTTGCGCATGCTGATGAACAACCTGGACCCGGAGGTCGCGGAGAACCCGGACCAGCTGGTCGTCTACGGAGGCAGTGGCCGGGCCGCGCGCTCCTGGGACGCGTTCGACGCGATCGTGGCGTCGCTGCGCGAGCTGGGCGACGACGAGACACTGCTGGTGCAGTCCGGCAAGCCGGTGGGGGTCTTCCGCACGCACGAGTGGTCGCCCCGCGTCCTGATCGCCAACTCGAACCTCGTCGGGGACTGGGACAACTGGGACGAGTTCCGCCGGCTCGAGGCGGAGGGGCTGACGATGTACGGGCAGATGACAGCCGGCTCCTGGATCTACATCGGCACCCAGGGAATCCTCCAGGGCACCTATGAGTGCTTCGCGGAGATCGCCCGGCGGCGCTTCGAGGGATCTCTGGAGGGGACGATCACCCTGACCGCCGGCCTCGGCGGCATGGGCGGCGCGCAGCCACTTGCGATCACGATGAACGGCGGCGCCGCGCTCTGCGTCGAGGTCGACGAGAGCCGCCTGCGGCGGCGCCTGGAGACCCGCTACCTGGACGAGGAGGCTGAGGACCTGGAAGACGCGATCTCGCGAGTTCGGCGGGCGAAGGCCGAGGGCCACGGGCTCAGCGTCGGTCTGGTCGCCAACGCAGCCGACGTCCTTCCCGAGCTCCAGAAGTCGGGGTTCGAGGCCGACATCGTCACCGACCAGACCAGCGCCCACGACCCGCTCAACGGCTACGTCCCGAACCTGATGGGCCTCGAGGAGGCGGTGCGGCTGCGCGAGGAGGATCCCGAGGAGTACGTCAGGCGCTCGCGCGCCGCGATCGCCGCCCACTGCGCCGCCATGGTCGGCTTCCTCGACGCCGGGGCGGAGGTCTTCGATTACGGCAACAGCCTGCGCGCCGAGGCCGAGCTCGGCGGCTTCGAGCGCGCCTTCGCCTACCCCGGCTTCGTCCCCGCCTACATCCGCCCGCTCTTCTGCGAGGGCAAGGGCCCGTTCCGCTGGGTCGCGCTCTCCGGCGATCCCGCCGACATCGCCGCGACCGACCGCGCCGTGCTGGAGGAGATCCCCGACGACGAG
>DASTAI010000142.1:0-2113 GCA_035712865.1 Solirubrobacterales bacterium | reverse complement strand
CTCGGCGCCCTCGACGCGAAGCTCCGCAAGGCCCTCCAGATCGAGCTCAAGTCGCTCCAGCAGGAGGTCGGCATCACGTTCCTCTACGTCACCCACGACCAGGAGGAGGCGCTGACGATGAGCGACCGCCTCGCGGTCATGAAGGACGGGCACATCGAGCAGATCGGCGCGCCTCAGGATGTCTACGAGGATCCCGAGACGCTCTACGTCGCGGACTTCCTGGGCGTGTCGAACCTCATGCAGGCCACCATCGTCAGTACCGACACGGGCGCCTGCCGGGTCGCGCTTGACGGCTACGAGCTAGCGACGCGCGGGACGGACCGCGACGTCACGGGGGAGGCGAAGATCGTCATCCGACCGGAGCGCATCGAGCTGGAAGAGCACGGGTCTGAGTCGGGGCAGAACCGCATCCCGGCCATGGTGGAGCGCGTCGTCTACGCGGGCTCGGAGATCCAGGTGATCGTCCGGGCCGCCACCGGGGAAGCACTCCAGGCGCTCGTGCAGAACACCGGCGGCGAAATCCCCTGGGAGCAGGGCACGCCGGTGCAGCTCCATCTGCCCGTGGACGCGCTGCGCGTCCTCCCTTCGGCCGTCGGCGATGAGCCCTCCCTCAAGCGTGAGGAGCCGGATCCGGAGACTGTCGCCAGCGGCTGACCCGCCGAGACCTCGATCGGTGGGGTCCAGCTAGGCGCGCGGTGCGCCGGGGCGGCGCCGGATCCGCCCGCCGTACATCGGCAGCTCCGGGCCGGCTCCGTCGAGCGAGTCGAGCTGCTCCCACATCCGCGAGACGCCGCCGACGCCGAAGCGGCGCACCCGCTCCACTGCATCCAGATCGAGCACATCGGTGAGCAGCTCCTCCCCCTCGCCCGCCTGGGCTCGAACGAGCCCCTCGGGGTCCACGACCAGGCTTCGTCCCAGTGCGGCCGGCTGCGCGGCGTTGACGTTGACGACGTAGAGCGGGTTGAACCTCGCGTTGGCCCGCGCGGCGACCAGCTCGGCCTCGCGGTCCGACGTCGTGGTGAGCGTGGGCTGGATCACGACCTCGGCGCCGAGCCAGGCGAGCTGGCGAATCACCTCGGGGAAGAAGCCGTCGTAACAGATCGCCAGGCCGAGCCTGCCGACGTCAGGGATGTCGAAGGTGACGAAGCCGTCGCCCGGTGTCGAGCGCTCGCTCGGGAGCCAGGGGAAGACCTTCCGGTAGCGCGCGGCCAGCTCGCCCTCGGGGGAAACGACGACCGCGGCGTTGTGGACGTCGCCCTTGTCGGAGCGCTCATAGACGGAGCCGGCGACGATCCAGAGGTCCGTGGCGCGGGCGATGTCGCCGAGGCGTTCGGTGAGCGGCCCGGGCAGCTCGACGGCGACCGAGTCCGCGTAGCCATCGGACTCGTCGAGCAGCCCGGGGACTGCGGAGAGGTGGAGCTCCGGGAGTACGAGGAGCTGGGCGTGCGGCACGACGGCCTTCACAGTGGGCGCGCGCTCGGCGAGGACGTTCAGGGTGGCCTCCGGGTCGCGCGCGATCGGCGCCGTCTGCATCGCGGCGATCGAGAGCGTTCTCATCCGGGCCTCAGCCTCATGACCTGCCCGAAGCCTAGGCTGATCCGATGCTTTCTGAAACACCGAGGCCCTCTTTCGAGGACCCTCGGCTAGTAGCGGGGGGGCGGGATTCAAACCCGCGACACCTACCTGACCTTGATCTTCTTTACAGCGCTCGTCCGTGAGGTCTCTCCGGCCTGGTTCGTGGCCCTGACCGTGCAGGTGTAGTTGCCGGCGACGGTGGGGGTGAACGTCGCACCGGTGGCGATTTTCACTCCATCCATCTCCCACTGGTAGACGAAGCTGGCCGGGGCCCGGAAGAGGAACGCTCCGAGCAGGTCGGGGGCCCACGAGCCCTGGCTGCAGACGTGCATCTTGCCCGTCTTGGCTCCGCCGACGACCTCTGGGGGCTCCGTGCTCAGGGGCTTCCTCAGCAGCGCTGGGAAGAGCGGGTTGGACTCAGTGCTGAACAGGCTCGAGGCGGTCCCCGTCCCGCTCAGGTTCCCGGACCGGATCGCGCCGCCACCGAAAGTGGCCCAATAGATCCTGTTTGCTCCTGGGTCGATCGCGAGCCCGCCGG
>DASTAI010000141.1:0-7295 GCA_035712865.1 Solirubrobacterales bacterium | reverse complement strand
GCCAGTCAGGCGTCACCCCCGCGTACCCCTCCTCCTCGAAGTAGCCCACCCAGTTGTCCCAGCTGCTCGGCAGCAGCCAGAGACCGTGGATCAGGACGATCGGCGTCCGGTCGCCCGAATTCGCCTTCTCGACCTGCTGAGCTTCCCGCTCGGAGATCGCCATTTGCGAACAGCTCCCCTCAGTCGTGGATGAGCGAGCCAGGCTATCGATTGGGTGATGATGGAGCCGGTGGCATCGAAGCCACGTCCTCGATCACGAACGATCGGCGTCTACAGGCTTAGCCGGCGCTTTTGTTCTCGTCCTTCGGCCTCCGCTGCCGGCGGGAGATGCCGGAGGACAGAGCCCCTTCGATTTCCCCGGCTGGTCGGGGCGGGCCGACCGGGTGAGCCCGATGCTGACGCCGGGACCCCACCCCTCGGGCTCGGGTGGGCCGACGCACGCTACCTAGCTTCTAACTAAGCGGCGAGAGCGAACTCATGGTCCGCACTTATTGGTTGGTCCAGGTTTTTAACGAGGCCTCCTGGAACCTCGGCCTGCAACCTGATCGCACGGATGACCAAGTCGAATCCAATTCGGCCCCGTGCTATGTGCAGGCAATTCTAGCCGCGGCTGTCGGCCAGGCGCTAAGGGGTCGCTTAAGCGCGGCGCTACCGTTGATCTCGGCTATGGAAGCCAACAACCTCCCCGCCAGACTCCCCGACTCCGGCCGAGACATCGAGCCGATCCACCCCGGCTCGGGCCGCGGCGGGGACGGATTGCTGAAGCGGATCGGCGCCGCCCTCGCCGCCATCGGGCTCTTCCTCGCCAAGCTCGGCAGCCAGGCGAAGCTCCTGCTGGTCGCCCTGCCGAAGCTCAAGCTGTTCACGACCTCGGCCTCGATGCTGGTCTCGATCGCCGCCTATCAGCTGATCTTCGGCTGGCTCTTCTCGGTCGGCTTCGTGCTGCTCCTGCTCCTTCACGAGCTCGGGCACGTCTTCCAGCTGCGCCGGGAGGGCGTCAAGGCCTCAGCGCCGATGTTCATTCCCTTCCTGGGCGCCGTGATCTCGGCCAAGTCGATGGGCGACGACGCCGGCGCGGAGGCCCGCGTGGGCCTCGCGGGCCCGGTGCTCGGCTCGATCGCAACCCTGGTGCCGCTCGGGATCTGGCTCGCCACCGGCAGCCACTTCTGGCAGGCGCTCGCGTTCATCGGCTTCTTCCTCAATCTCTTCAACCTGCTGCCCGTGTTGCCGCTGGACGGCGGCCGGGCGATGGCCGCACTCTCCCCCTGGGTCTGGCTGGTCGGCTTCCTGGGGCTGGTCGCGCTGGCCGTCATCTTCCCAAGCCCGATCGTCCTGCTCATCCTCCTGCTGGGAGGAATGGAGAGCTGGCGACGCTGGAAGCTGCGCAACTCTCCCGAGGGCAGGGCCTATCACCAGATTCCCACCCGGACCCGTGTGCTCGTCGCCGCGACCTACCTCATCCTGATCGTCGCGCTGGCCGTTGGCGTCTCGGCGACTCACTTGCCGCGCGGCCTATCCGACGTCTAGAGCGGGGCCGGGCTAGAGCGTCAGCTTCGAGCTGACCTCGGTGAGAAGCTCGTCCGGCATCCCGGGGACCTCGGCGAGCTCGGTCACTGACTTGAAGCCTCCCTGCCGCTCGCGGTAGGTGATCACCCTGGTCGCCTGGGTGACCGAAAAGCCGAGCTCGCGCAGATCTTCGAACGTGGCGCTGTTGAGGTGGATCCCGTTGCGGCTCGCCTCGTCGGTGGCCTCGTCGGCGGCCCCGGCGCCGAGGATCGCGCCGACGGTCCGGCCGAGAATGCCACCGCCCTCGTCCTGATCCCCCGGCTTCTCCGGCTCTGAAGACTCCGGGTCGGGCGCCTGACCGTGCTCAGGAGGTCGTGGGGGTGGCGGCGGCGCCGAAGGCTCGCCGCGAATGCTCGAAGCCGCGGCGGCCTCGGCCTCCCGCGCTCTGCGCTCGGCCTCCAACGCGCGCTCCTCGGCCGCGGTGACCCGCTCGAGGACCTCGCGGAGTCGTCGCTCCCGGTCTGCCTCCTCGACCTTGAGTTGCGCCAGGCGCTCCGCCCGCGCCGCGCGCTCCTCGGCCTCCTGCGTGCGGCGCTCGATCTCCTCCAGTCGCCGGTAGGCCTCGTCCATCGCGCGCTCGCGCTGCTCTCGCTCGGCGTGCAGGAGGCTCTCGGCCTCCTCGACGGCACCGGAGAGTTGCTGGTGCTCGAGATCGACGCGTTCGCGGGCGCGCTCCTCGGCCTGCTGCTGCAGCCGGTCCGCGTCGACCTCAAAGCGCTCCTCATCCTCGGCCCGGACGCGCTCCTCGGCCTCGCGCCGAGCCTGCTCGGCGGCCTCGGCCACGCGCTCGTCGGCCTCGCGCCGGGCCTGCTCGATCGCCGGCCGTGTCCGCTCCTCGGCCTCGCGGCGAACGCGCTCCGACTCCTCCCGCGCGTGCTCCTCCGCCTCGACACGGAGACGCTCCGCCTCCGCCCTCACCCTCTCCTCCACCGTCTGACGGGCTTCCTCCTCGGCCTGTCGCCTGGCCTGCTCGGCGGCCATGCGGATGAGCTGCTCGGTCTCGGCGGCTGCCGCCGGCCCGGCGAGCGAAAGCCCCTCCACCGCCTCCAGCTCGGGCTCCGGCTGCTCGGCGGATGGCTCCTCGACTGCGGGTGCTTCCTCGAAGGCAGTCGGCTCTCCGACGATGGGTGTCTCTTCGAACTCGGATGTCTCTGCGAAGTCGGGTGGCTCTTCAACGACGGATGGCTCTGCGACGGCAGGTGGCTCCTCGGCCGCGGGATGCTCCGGGACGACCGGCTCGACGACTGGCTCGTCCATCGGCTCGGGAGCGGCGTCGAAGGGCACGACCTCCGGGACGTCCGGCAGCGCCTGCTCTGGCTCTTCCTCGACGGGCTCCGCAGCGCTCGGCTCATCGGCCGGAAGCTCGATCGCCGGCGGCTCGTCGGCGGGTGGCTCGTCGGCGTGGAGCTCAGCGGCGGATGGTTCCGGCGTCTGAACGCCCTCCTCCTCGCGTGCGAGCGCATCGATCTGATCCTGAAGCGAGGCGGCGCCCCCGCTGGAGATGTCGAGTGGCTCGGGCTCCGGTGCCTGCTCGACGGGTGGCGGCGGTGCCGACGGCTCGGCAACGCCGGCGGAGGGCGCCTCGATCTCCTCCAAATCGGTCTCGCTCGCCTCAGACTCAGCCTCGCTCTGCTCCGATGAGGTCACGGCGAACCCGCCGGGGGCCGTCTCGGGCTCCGGGGCGAGGGGTGTCAGCTTCGAGTCGTCATCCGTGGCCTCAACGTCGTCCGCGGGCGGGACCTCCGGCGATTCGGGCGGCAGGGTCGCCCTCGCGGCGGCGGCGGCCGCAAGCCCGTCCGGGGTCTCGGCCACCGGCTCCTCCGGCGTCTCGGTGACCGGCGCGTTCCGAGTCTCCTCGACGGGCTCGTCCGGCGCCTCCTCGACCGCTTGGTCCGAGGCCTCGCCGACCGGCTCCTTCGGCGCCTCCTCCACGCCCTCTGCGTCGTGGTCCAGATCAGCCACCGCGGCCTGCTCCGTCGGCTCCGCCTCGCCGTTCTTCTTCGCGCCGGCGGCAAGACCGAGCGCGCCGGCAAGCATCGTCGACTTCGCCAGATCGTCGCCCGAGTCCTCGGCGCCGTTCGCGGCGTCCGCCGCGACCGGGGTCGGCTCCCCGACGGTCTCCGTCTCCTCCTCCGACTCTGTCTGCACGTCGGACTCCGGTTGCTCCTCCGGCTCGGCGACGGCGTCGCCCTTGCGGGAGGCACGGCGTCGCTGGCGCTCGTCCTTGCGCTGCTGGCGCTCCTCGCGCCGGCGCTTTCGCTCTTCCTCCCAGGCGGCGCGATCCTTCGCCTCCGCCGCCTTCTTCTCCTCGGCGGTCCTCTTCTTCTCGGCCTTGCGCTGCTCCCTCCGCTCCTTGCGGCTGAGCTTGCCCTCCTTCACATCGGTCTCGGCCACTGCGGTCGGCGCCTCTTCCTCAGGCTTCTCGGCGTCCGGCTTCTCAGCCTCCGCCACCGCCGCGCCGGCCACTGCCGCGCCGGCCACCGCCGCCCCGCGTTCCTCGGTTTCGCCCTTGGCCTTCTTGGCGGCCTTCGCCTGGGCGCGGGCCTCCTTCTTCTCGGCCTTGGCGTCGGCCTTCGCCTGCTTGGCCTCGGCCTTATCTCGCTCCTTCGCTTCCTTGGCGTCCGCGCGCACCATCTTCTTCTCCTCCTTCTTGGCGCGGCGCGCGTCCTTGCGCGAGAGCTCGCTGCCGGACGTCAACGGACGGCCGGCGCGGTCGTCAGCCTCCGTTTCGCGCCGGCGGCGAACCAAGAGGAAGAGGACGAGCAGCAGAACAACGACGCCCGCAATCCCGTAGGCCTCGCCCGGATGGTCGTTGACGAAGTCGGTGACGGTGCTGGTGGCGATGGCAACAAACATCGAGGTGCCCAATACTCGCACGGGAATCCGTTCTCGTGCGATGGCGTATCCCCTTTTCATCGGGCGAAACCATGCTTGGCTGAAGCCTCGACGTGTGCGTGTGGCCGACGTTCAGCCGAGACGCTGCTTGAAGTCCCGCTCGACCTCGCGCCGCATGTCCCGATCGGCGATCTCGCGGCGGCGGTCGCGGCCCTCCTTGCCCTTCGCCAGCGCGAGCTCGACCTTCGCCCTGGGCCCCTTGAAGTAGATCCGGAGCGGCACCAGCGTCTGGCCTCGCTCCGCCGTCTTGCCGATCAGCCGCTCGATCTCGCGCCGGTGCAGCAGCAGCTTGCGGGGCCGGTCCGGGTCGTGGTTCTGCCCGGAGGCCGGCAGGTAGGGAGGGATGTGGGCGCCGCGCAGCCAGACCTCGCCGTCGTTGACCACCGCGTAGGCCTCGTTGATCTGAGCCTTGCCGTCGCGTAGCGACTTCACCTCGCTGCCCTGAAGCTCGATCCCGGCCTCCATCCTCTCCAGGACCTGGAACTTGTGGCGGGCGCGGCGGTTCGTCGCCACGTCGCCGCCCTCCGGCTTGCGCTTCTTCCCGCTCTTGGCCATTTACATCGGAGAGGGAAGCAGGTCGACGCGGCCGCGCGGCGCCTCGACCCGGTCGACCGTGATGCTGACCGGGTCCCCGATCCGCAGCGCATCGCCTCCGCGTGAACCGACGAGCATCGTCTCGGTCGCGTCAAGCTCGTAGCGCTCGCGCCCGCCGATCCGGCGCGCCGGCAGGAAGCCCTCGTAGACGTCGGCGAGGGTCCCGCCGAAGCGGACGAACGCGCCGGCCCCGACGACCCCGGAGACCTCGCCCTCGAAGGGGGTCTGGGGTCCGCGCTCGAGCAGCTCACGCTCCAGGAGGAAGCAGGCGCAGACGGAATCGGCGTCGCGCTCGATCCGGGTTGCGTCGCGCTCGCGCTCCGAGCAGTGCACACCGAGCTCGGCCAGCCCCTCGGCCCGCGGTGCCTCCTCCCCCGCGCCGATCGCCGAGAGCAGCGAGCGGTGGACGATGAGGTCGGGATAGCGGCGAATCGGTGAGGTGAAGTGGCAGTACGCGGAGCTGCCCAGGCCGGCGTGACCGAGGTTGTGGTCCGAGTACTGAGCCGGCTTGAGTGAGCGCAGCACGAGTGACGTGTAGGCCTCGCGACCGTGGTGGCGGCGCTCCGCCTCCCTGGCCACCAGGCGGCTCGCCTCTCCGGCCAGCTCCCCGGCCTGCTGCGGTGACAGCGTGTCAGGCAGCGCCGGAGTCGGGATGTCGAGGGCGGCCAGTTGCTCGATCAGCCGGCGGATGCGCTCGGGGTCCGGCTGCTCGTGGATGCGGTAGAGCGTCGGGATCCGACGGCGCTCGAGTAACTCGGCCACCCGTTCGTTGGTGAGGATCATCAGGTGCTCGATCAGACGGTGGGCCTCCGTCTGCGGCACCGAGTGGGCCTCGACCACCTGACCCCGCTCGAAGCGGAACTCCGGCTCGAAGCTCTCCACATCGAGTGAGGAGCGCGGCCTGCGCCCGGCGAGTGCCGCCGCGGCCTGACGCGCGAGCGAGAGCGGCTCGGCGATCGCCTCGGGCGGCCGCTTCCGGCCGGTGAAGATCTCGTCGAGCTCGTCGTAGTTGAGCCGGGAGTCGGAGCGGATCACGCTGCGGTAGAAGGTCGCCGAGAGTGGCTCGCCTGCCTCCGAGAGCTCGATCTCCGCGGTGACCGCGAGCCGGTCCTGACCCGGGACGAGACTGCAGGCGTCACCCGAGAGGACCTGCGGCAGCATCGGTGCAACCCGGCTCGGCACGTAGGTCGAGTTGGCCCGTCGCCGAGCTTCCTTGTCCAGCGGGTCGCCGGGCCGGACGTGGGCGGCGACGTCAGCGATGTGGATCCAGAGTCGAACGCCGCGATCGCTTCGCGACGCGGACACCGCATCGTCGAAGTCGCGCGCGCTGGCCGGGTCGACCGTGAAGGTCGGCAGCTCGCGAAGGTCCCGCCGTTCGACGGCCAGATCCTGTGCCGCGGACACGGCATCGGCCGCCGCGCCCTCGATCCCTCGGCCGAACCCCAGGCGGACCTCGCGGTCCTCGAGCATCGCGTCGATCACGTCGGCGGCGACGTCGGGACGGCCGAGCTCGCGGAGCACCCGCGCGCGGCCGCGCCCCTGCCCCATCTCGACCAGGGCCATCCGGCCCGGGGTGGCGGCGCGCCGCCCTCCCGCGAGCTCGATGCGCTCGCCGCGCTCGAAGATCAGCTCGCCGACGAGGAAGCGACCCCGCTTGGAGATGAGGACCACCCGCTGCTCGGGGCGCTGGCCTGCCGCGCGTGGTGTCAGAGCTTCTGCGAGAGCACCTGGAGCGCCCGCTCCCGGCCCTCGTCCGGCTTGGTGTCCGGGTTGTCCTTGAATTTCACCTGGGGGGAGATGCCTGTCCCGTTGATCGAGGTCCCGTTGCGCGTCAGATACTCCCCCACCGTCAGGTCCAGCGCGCCGCCGTTGTTGAGCGGGATCACCTCCTGGAAGGTGCCCTTGCCGAAGGAGGTCGTGCCGACGACGGTCGCGACGCCCGACTGCTCCAGCGCGGCCGTGACGATCTCGGAGGCCGACGCCGTGTCGCCGTTGATCAACACCACCATCGGGTGGCGAGGCAGCGCATCGCCGGTCGCCTCGTACGTCCTCGTGTCCTGGGTGCGCCCGTGGGTCGAGACGATCGTCCCGTCCGGGACGAAGATGCTCGAGACCAGGATGCCCTCGGTGAGCAGGCCGCCTCCGTTCCCCCTGAGGTCGAGGACCAACCCCTCGGCGCCCTGCGAGTACAGCCGCTCGACCTCCTTGCGAAGCTCGCCGTGCGCACCGGGGAAGAAGCC
>DASTAI010000140.1:0-5624 GCA_035712865.1 Solirubrobacterales bacterium | reverse complement strand
GGCAGTTCGATCAGCCCGACGATCGCGAGAAGGATCGCGGCGGGGATCAGGATCCGCGCCGAATCGCGGATCGTCCTCCGGACGCCCTCCCTGCCGCTCTGCGCGCGGATCCGGGCCAGGTGGGCCAGGGCCCAGAGCCCGGCGATGATGGCGAGCCAGGCGACACCCGGAAGCGTGTAGACGGGGACCATCGCGGCGGTGATCAGCGCCAGCCCGATCAGGATCGGGATCCGCTCGTCGGGAGTCCGGATGAGCTCCCGCAAGCCGATCGCGAACGCGATCAGGAACATCCCGGCGATCAGCTCCTTGAACCCGGCGATCCCGAGCACCGAGGCCGTCAGGTAGGCGAGAGCCACGAGTGCGGCGGCGAGGATGCGCCAGCCCCCTCGCAGCTCGGGCAGTGCGCCGAGGGTGGTGATCGCCGTCAGGACCGGTGCGATCACCAGCAGGCCGAGCCAGGCGTTCAGGGGCTCGGTTCCCATCAGATGTGAGACGGTGGCGACGAGGCTGTGCGGGCCGATCGGGTAGCCGTTGGCGATGCTCTGCGGCTGCGGGCCGGTCGGGTCGAGCAGATAGTCCGTGTCGACCAGGTGCATCGCCATGTCGTTGTTGAGCCCGACGCCGGGAATCCCGATGTGGCCGTTGGCGATGAACGGCAGCGAGGCGAGCACCAGCGTCACCAGGGCGACCGGGGCGGAGATGCCGACGGCGGGTCCCAGGATCGCCTCCCTGCGAACGAGCAGGAAGCCGAGGGAGGCGGCGACGATCAGAACGAAGAAGACGACCGCCGTCGTCGCGTGGCCGGGCAGCCGGATGGTCACGGTGGAGACGAGGATGAGGACGGCGAGCCCCAGCGCCGACTCGAGAAACGAGGCCCGATGACGTCCCAGGCCGAGCATCACCGCGCGACCCACGAGCAGGCAGGCGAGCAGGATTACGCCTGCTGAGAGATAGGTTCCTGAGAACGTGGCCACGAGGTGGCCGGGGAGGATATGAAGTCGGCTCGTAAGCCGGGCTAAGTCGAGCTGGACCCGAGCCGGTCGCGCTCGGACTCACCGCGCTCGCGCCCGATGGTGACGAACTGGTCGACCGGATAGCCCCAGCTCAGCCCTCGGATCACGCCCCAATCGGAGCGATGCCGAAGCGACTCGACGAATCGCCGCCGGCGGCCGATTCTCCCCCGGTTGGCGGAGACCCAGCGATAGCTGTCGAGCTTGGCCCGCAGGAACGACGCGCCTCGCAGCAGGCAGTAGCCCCAGATCATCAGCTCGGTGAGCAGCAACGCGGGCGAGAGCGCGAGCCGCGTCGACAGGCGGGTGTCGGCGAGGAGCATCGACCAGCGGTTGCGCTCGAGCAGGAAGAGCTTCTGGGGAAACATCGTCAGGTGGTAGTCGTGGCTGACGGTCGAGGCCGGCACGCAGTGGACCTCTCTGCCCGCCAGCCGCAGCAGCCAGGAGAGCTCGACGTCCTCGTGGTAGAGGAAGCCGCTCTCGTCCCAGCCGCCGATTGACTCGAGCAGGTCGCGTCGGATCAGGAACGCCGCGCCGTGGAGGCCGTCGACTCGAAAGGGCGCGAGGCCTGCGCGCTCCCGCGGTTCCTCGAGCCACCGGTTGAAGCCGAGCGCGGTCACGTTGATGTCCAGCCCCGCGGCGTTGATGCGTCCCGGGTCCGACTCAAGGAGGATCACGGGACAGACCGCACCCGCTCCGGGCGTCTGCTCGAGGAAGCCGACGAGCGGATCGAGCCAGCCGGGGCTGACCACGACGTCCATGTTGAGCACCGCCACATGGTCACCGCGTGACTCCGCCAGCCCGACGTTCACCGCGCCCGCGTAGCCGCGGTTCGTCGGCGAGCGGATCAGCCGGATCGAGTCATGCTCCGCGGCGAGGGCCTCCGCAATCGAGTCGCTGCCGTCCGAGGAGGCGTTGTCCACCACCAGCACCTCGAATGGCGTCTCGCCGGTGTCGGCGACGAGCGCGTCCAGGCAGCGGCCGAGCGCCTCGGCGCCGTTGTAGTTGACGACTACGACCGAGACCAGCGGTGTCAGCTCGTGCCGCTCCTGGCGGCGGCTTCCTCCTCGAGGGTCCGGCTCAGCCGGCCGCTGAAGATGGAGATGAAGAGCACCGCCGAGATCACCTGCAGGCCGAGCACCAGGAAGCTGGTGGTGAGGACGAGCCCGCGCGTATCGGTGAAGACGTTGTTGCCGGCCCACTGGATCGTCAGCTGGATCAGCTTGGCGATCGAGCCGAGCAGCAGCACCAGGCCGACCAGGCCGACCGACAGCCGGAAGCGGACCGAGATCACCCGGCGCAGCCAGCGCGGCGGCTCCTTGCCCGCCTCGACGCCGTAGAGGGCGGCGGCGACCCCGAAGATCACCAGCTGGAACGCGGCCAGGACGCCGAGGGCGGCGACGATGAAGCTGTGGATGTTGAGCCCGAGATAGGAGGTGTGGACGGGCCCGTTCGAGAGGAGCACCGCGCCGGTGACCGAGATCGCCATCAGGACGAGGCCCGGGACGATGAACGTCAGCGTCGGGTTGTAGATCAGCAGGAGCACGATCACCCGGCCGAGGATGCGAAGGCCGTCCTTCCAAGGGCTGAGCTTCTTCTCTCCGACGCGCGGCAGATAGGAGATCGGGATCTCCGCCTCGCGCAACCCGCGCGCCTTCGCCTTGATCCCGATCTCGGTCTCGATGTCGAAGCCCCTGGCCTCGGTGCCGAGCTTCACCGCCTCCGAGCGGCGGATCGCGTAGAGGCCCGTGAGCTGGTCCGTTCCCTCGAGTCCGTGGCTGAGGGCCAGCATCTTGTTGAAGAGCCAGTTCCCGACCCGGTTGACGAGAGGCATGCTCTCCGGCTCGGACTCGCGGACGCCCCTGACCAGGTCGTGGTCGCCGAGCAGCGCGACCATCTCCTTGATCGCCGGGACGGGATAGGTCGCGTCCGCGTCCATGATCACGATGTTCTCGCCCTGCGCCTCGGCGATGCCCGTGCGAATTGCGACACCCTTGCCGCGGTTTGAGGCGTGCCGGATCAGGCGGACCGGGTAACGCTCCGCGACCTCGGCGGTGTCGTCGGTCGAGCCGTCGTCGACGACCAGGACCTCGTAGCTCGAGTCGAGGTATTGGCCGAGCTCATCCAGGACGTGCGGGAGCGCGGCGCCCTCGTTGTAGGCGGGCAGCACGACGCTCGTGCGGACTACGTCGTCGCTTGCACGCTCTGGTTCCTCTGTTCGCCGGTCGGCCGTGAGGGGCATCGGGCAGGGGAAGGATAGGAGCGGGAGGGCGGCCCGGTGGGACTATCCCGCCGAGCTACGCGCCTCGAGGATCTCGTCGCGCTCGGCGAGCCGGTTGCGCCGGCGGGTCGCCGCCTCGCGCTGACGTCGTTCCTCGATCGGGGTCTCGGTCCGCAGGGGCGGAACCGGAACCGGCCGGCCGTGCTCGTCCACGGCCACCATCGTCAGGTAGGCGGTGCTCGTGGCGTGCACCTCGCCGGTCACGGCGTTCTCGGCCTCGACCCGCACCCCGACCTCCATCGAGGTGTTCCAGACCGCGTTCACGCTGGCCACGCAGCGCAGCAGCTCGCCCACGTGTACCGGGTGCAGGAAGGTCATCCGGTCCATCCCGGCGGTGACCACCCGACAGCCACTGTGGCGGATGGCGGCGATCCCCGCGACCTCGTCGCACATCCTCATCACGACTCCGCCGTGCACGAAGCCGGCCGAGTTCGCGTCCTGGAGGCTCATCCAGCGGATCAGCTCGGAGCGCGAGCGCGAGACGGGCCGCGGCTCCTCCCGGCTGGGCTGCTCGTTGGGGGACATCTGGCGCGATCCTAGTGCGGGCTACTCTCCGCGCGGACCGTGGCCCGGCACAGCGACATCACCGTCGTGATCCCCTGTTTCAACCATGGACGCTTCCTGCTCGATTCGGTGGACCGCGCGCTGGGCCAGGACGGCGGCCCACCGAAGGTGATCGTGGTCGACGATGGCTCGACCGACGAGGCAACGCTGCGCGCGCTCGACGAGGTCCCGCGGGAGGTCGAGGTGATCCGCCAGGCGAACGCCGGGGTCGCCGCCGCCAGGAACGCAGGGTTCGAGAACTCCGACTCGGAGCTCCTCCTGATGGTCGACGCCGACGATCGGCTGACGACGGACGCGCTCGATGTGCTGCGGCCCCCGCTCGAGGCGAACCCTGACGTCGGCTACTGCTACGGGCTGATGAGGCTGATCGGCACCTGGTCGGGGTCCTGCGCTTCCCCGACTTCGACCCCTACATCCTGCTGCACCGCTCGATCGCCGGGGCGCAGCTCGGTCTCGTCCGCCGCCGGTGCTGGGAGGACGCCGGCGGCTTCGACCCCGCGATCGACGGCTATGAGGACTGGGACTTCAGCTTGAGTGCGCTCGAGAAGGGCTGGCGCGGGCTGCAGATCGACCGCGTCACCCACGAGTACCGCAAGCACGAGCGGTCCGGCAACGAGGAGCACCGCCGCCGCTACCGCCATGTGTACCGCCAGATCCGCGCCAAGCACGCCGCCCTCTTCGCCCGCCGGAAGGAGTTCGCGCGGCAGACCGACCTGGGGCCGCTCCACCGCCTCGCCTATCGGACCTATTTCGCCTGGCGTCCGATCCCCGCCCCGATCGAGAAGGCGCTCTACTCGAGGGTGCTCTTCCGCCGGGACCGGCCGGCGATCCGCTAGTCCCTCGCTCGGCAGAGGAAGACGTGCTCGTCGGGGTCGAGCTCCGCGAGCTCCACGGTTTCGCCATCGAACAGCTCCGAGGCCGTCCGGTCCTCCACCTCGAAGCCGGCGCCGCGGAGCCGCTCCGGAAGGTCATTGCCATAGATCCGGACGTGATCCTGCTGCCCGAAGGCGACCATCCGGTCGAGCGGCGAGGTGACGGAGGGATCCTCGTAGGTTGTGACCTCGGGGCGGTAGGGGACCAGGACGAGGGCGTGGCCACCGTCGCTCAGAACCCGCCGCAGCTCGCGCATGGCGGCGCGGTCGTCGGGAACGTGCTCGAGCACATGACTGCAGAGGATCAGGTCGAATGAGGAGTCCGGCAGGTCCATGTCGGTGATGTCCAGACGGAGGTCGGCGGGGACATAGAGGTCGGCGGTTACGCGCTCGAGCCCCGGCAGACGCGCGAAGACCGGATCGAGAGTCGCCTCCGGCGCGAAGTGGAGGAGGCGCTCTCCGGTCAGATCGCCGCGCGCGAGAAGCAGCGCGATAGCGCGGTGGCGTGGATGGGAGCGACAGAGCGGGCAGATGCCGCCCCAGCCCGAGAGCCGCCGTTCGGACATGCGCCGGAAGTGGCCCCCGCAGCAGGGGCACTCGCGTCCCTCGCCTCGCAGCCGCCGCGCGCGCAGACGGGAGTACGCGTCCGACCCAGCCTGGAGTGCCCGATGGAGCCGATGGTGGTGAAAGGCCCACTCGATTCCACGCTGAAGCCACACGGCCGCACGCAGGCGCGGGGTGGGGGCGGCATGGACCGGACCCCCCTCGGCTCGCCCTCCGGGAGCGTCAGCCACGGGCGCCTATCCGGCGGAGCAGCTTGACGACTCCCCGGGGCTCGGGATGGGGCCAGGAGGAGATCCGGGGGAGGATCGCGCGGCGCGTGGCCTCCCAGGAGCG
>DASTAI010000139.1:0-16739 GCA_035712865.1 Solirubrobacterales bacterium | reverse complement strand
GGGCGAGCTCGGGGAGTTCGACGGCGCGAACGCCTGGCTCAATTCGGAGCCGCTGACACCCGCAGGACTCCGCGGCAAGGTCGTGCTGGTGGAGTTCTGCACCTTCTCCTGCGTCAACTGGCTGCGCACGGTGCCGTACGTCCGCGCCTGGCACGAGCGATATCGAGAGCAGGGGCTGGTGGTGATCGGCGCGCACACCCCCGAGTTCCGATTCGAGCACGACGTCGAGAAGATCCGTTCCGCTCTCGAGGAGATGGACGTCCGCTATCCGATCGCCGTGGACAACGACTACGGCGTCTGGCGCGCGTTCGACAACAACTACTGGCCCGCCCTCTACTTCGCCGATGCCGAGGGGCGCCTCCGGCATCACCGCTTCGGGGAGGAGGACTACGAGCGCTCCGAGAGAGTGATCCAGGAGCTGTTGGGTGAAGCCGGAGCCACCGAGGTGGATGGCGGGCTTTCGCCGGTGGAGGCCGACGGGGTCTACGCGCCCGCCGACTGGGAGACCCTGGGCTCTCCGGAGACCTACGTGGGCTACGCCCGGGCGTCCGGATTCGCCTCTCCGGGAGGCCTCATCCCCGGCAGCAGTCACCACTACGAGGAGCCCTCGCAGCTCGACCTCAATCAATGGTCGCTCTCGGGCGAGTGGACCGTGGCGGACCAGCCGACCGAGCTGAACGAGCCCGGCGGGCGCATCACACACCGCTTCCACGCGCGGGATGTGAACCTGGTGATGGGCGCGCGGGATGGCCAGGGCTCGGTTGCCTTTCAGGTTCGGGTGGACGGCGAGGCGCCGGGCGACGCACGCGGCATCGACGTCGACGAGGCGGGCAACGGCACCGTTGCGGAGGAGCGGCTCTACCAGCTGGTCCGCCGCCCCGGGAACGACTCCGATCGGACGTTCGAGATCACGTTTCAGGATGCCGGGGTCCAGGCCTACGTGTTCACCTTCGGCTAGCGTCTTCCGCGCATGCTGGGCTCAGGGACGTTTCGTCTAGAGCCGCCGCGCCTGAGGACGAACGAGGATCCGGCCAGCGAGCGTCACGCCACCTGGTACGAGCTCTTCTTCGATCTCGTCTTCGCGGCAGCGGTGATCGAGCTTGCGACCGCCCTGGCGGAGGACCCGACGAGCGCCGTCTTCGGCCGCTTCGCGGGGCTGTTCGTCGCGATCGCGTGGGCGTGGACCGGCTTCGCCGTCTACGCCAACCGCTTCGACACCGACGACCTGATCTACCGGTTGATCAAGGGCGGAGCGGCATTCGCCACCGCCGCCCTCGCGGTCGAGATCCCACGGCTGATGGCGGGGGAGGGCGGGAGCATGGCTTTCGCCATCGGCTACGCGGTGGTACGGCTGCTGCTCGTCGCCCTCTACGTGCGGGCCCGGCTGCATGTGCGCGAACAGGGCCGGCGGCTGATCGACACGTACATCGTCACGATCACCTTCACGGCGGGTCTCTGGCTCGCGTCGATCATGTTCCCCGCGCCCTATCGCTTCATCATCTGGGGCGTCGCCCTCGCTCTGGACCTGTGCGTCCCGCCGTATGCGTGGCGGATCCTCGGCTCGTCGACGATCGTCGTCTCTCACATCACCGAGCGCTTCGGCCAGTTCTTCATCGTGGTGCTCGGCGTCTCGGTCGCCTCGGTCGTGGGAGCGGTCTCCGGCCTCCAGTTCAGCTTCGAGGCCTGGGTCCTGGCCGCGGCCTGCTTCATCACGGCCCTCTCCCTCTGGTGGATCTACTTCGATCTCGCCGACACCTCGGTGGTGGGCCGCGGAACGCTGGGACTGGTGTTCGTCTACGGCCACTTCCCATTGCTCCCCGGGATCGCCGCGTTTGCGGCGGGGACCACGCTCGCGATCACGGAGGTCCACCGGGACGCTCTGGAGGTGGGCGGCCGCTGGGCGCTCGCCGGCGGCCTGGCGGTGTTCGCCCTCGCGCTCGCGGTGATGCACCTCGGCGCCGAGTGGACCTCACTCCGGGACCGGAGCCTCCTGGCACGGATCGTGCTCGTGGCGATTCTGGTGGGCCTCGCGGCTCTCGGCGGAGGCCTGAGTCCACTTCTCTTCGTCCTGCTCGTGATGGCGGCCATGCTCGGCCAGCTGCTTCTCGAGGCGTTCACCTTCCCGACCGGAGCTGCCTCAGTCCTGCAGCCCCAGGAGGCGGCGCTGGGCTCAGGCGGCGGCTAGGAGCGAGAGGTCGCTGCCCGGCGCGCCGACGAGGCTGAGGCCGACCGGCGCGCCGACGTCGAGGAGCGGGAGCGAGATCGCGGGGGCACCCGCCAGCGTCGCGATCGAGGTGAGCTGGCCGGCGGAGACGCGTGCCCGCTCGCGCTCGTCGGCGCCGGCTTCCCGACCCGGAGCGGGCGTGCCGGTGGTGGGCAGGACGAGTGCCTCACCCGGGCGGAGGCGGGAGACCGCCGCGGCGATGGCGCCCGCCACGGGCTCGGCACCGGCGACGTCATCCGGCCCGAATCGGGAGGCCCGCTCGAGGCGGGAGGCGATGTCGGGACCGAGCGAGGGGCGCGAGGTCTCGACCCACCCGCCGTAGTTGCGCCAGACCTGGACCCCCTGGAGCACGTTGAAGGCCGCCATCGCCTCGGCGGGCATGGGTGCGCCGTCGAGGATCTCTGTCTCGGAGAGCTCGGCGCCGAGACGGCCCGCGAGATCGCCGGCGGCCGACCTGGCGCTGTCGGCGACCTCGGCCTCGGCCGCAGCGAAGAGGGGCGGCGAGAGGAGCAGCCGGGAGGGGAGTGGTGCGACCTCGGAGTCGCTTCCGAGGAGGACGCCCGCCGCCTGACGGAGCCGATCGGGGTCGGCAGCGAGGAGGCCCACGGTGTCGAAGCTCTGCGCCAGCGGCAACACGCCGTGGGTGGAGATCCGGCCGTGCGTGGGGCGGAAGCCGTAGACCCCGCAGTAGGAGGCCGGCACGCGGATGGAACCCAGCGTGTCGGTGCCGATTCCAAGCCCGCAGAGCCCGCCGGCAACCGCCGAGGCGGGGCCGCTGGTCGATCCGCCCGGGTCGCGATCACGAGAGGCGGGATTGGTCGGCATCCCGAAATGGACGTTGTCGCCGCTGAGGCTGAAGGCGAGCTCCGCGCACTGTCCCTTGCCGATCAGGGAGGCCCCGGCGCCGATGAGTGCGGCGACGGCGACCGCGCTCTCATCGGCCGGCTCGCGCGCAGCGGCCCAGTCGGGGTTCCCGGCGCCGGTGACGGAGCCGGCGACGTCGATCACGTCCTTGACGACGACCCGCAATCCGGCCAGTGGGCCGTCGACGCCGCTGTCGTCGGCCGGCGCCCAGCCGGGGACCAGCGCGCCGAGCGGGTCGTGACTCACCCCCGTAGTTCTATTTCTTGGGAGCGTCCTGGATCAGGGTGTTATTGCCCGGGCCGCCGTTGAGGAGATCCTTGCCCGGCCCGCCGATCAGCTCGTCCGCGCCTGGGCCGCCGAAGAGGCGATCCATCCCCGGGCCGCCGCCGAGCAGGTCCGTGCCCGCTCCGGCGATGAGGACGTCGTCGCCGGTGTTGCCGCTGAGCAGGTCGTCGTCGGCGCCGGCGTTGAGCTTGTCGTTGCCCGCGTTGCCGATCAGGATGTCGCGGCCGCCGAGACTCGTCAGGCCGTCGTCCCCGCTGCCACCGGTGATCTGGTCGCGAAGGGCGCCGCCACGAACGCGGTCATCGTCGCGCCCGGCCAGGACCAGGTTGAAGCAGGTGGCGCCGCCCACGTAGCGGTCCTCGCCGGAGCCGAGCGCCGCCGCGCACCCGGTCCCGTGGCCGAAGCCGCCCGGAAGGTCGCGCTGGCCGAAGCCATGGCTGGAGCCGACGCCGGAGAGATCGATCCGGTCGTTCCCGGCGCCGGTGAGCGCATCGATCTCCGAGATGCGAGCGCAGGGCACGGCTCCGCCGCGGGGGTTCTTCCCGTTCACCTTCACGAGGCCGCTGGAGCGGCAGATGACCCTGACCCGATCGGCTGCGTTCCCGCCGCGAAGGACGAGCAGCGACCCGCTCACCGATGAGCGGACCTTGGCGTGGGCCGTGCCCGCCGGGACGGCGAGAGCCGCGGCGATCAGGGCCGCGGGCAGGATCAGGCGCAGACTTGGGCGTCGAATGGGCGCGCGCACGGGCAGTGAAGGAACACGGGGAACCTCGGGAAGTAGCTCGCCGCTACTCGCCGGCGATCAGCGTGTGCCAGACCGGGAGCAGCGGCTTGGCGTAGTAGTTGACGGCCTCCTCGCGGAGCCCGGAGATCTCGTCCGAGTACCAGTAGCGCTCGAAATCGTCGTGGCTGTCCCAGAGCGAGGCTTGGCGGAAGTGCAGCGGATCCTCCTCGTTGCGGGTCAGCGACCAGCCCTTGGCGCCGAAGGCCATCGCTCGTGCGGCGCCGGCCTCCCAGATCTCGTACCAGCGGTCGGCGCGGAACGGGGTGATGTGCCACTCGATGTAGACGATCTCCAGGGCGCCGTTGCTGGATCCGTCCGCCATCAGGCTCCCACTTCCTGAACGGCGGCCACAAACACCGCCGCAGGATCTACGGTGGCCGTGCTCACGCGCCCACCTCAGCCCGGATCGCACCCGGCCCCTCCTCGAGCTTGCCCTCCTCCTCGCTGGTCGCGCCGACCAGGATCGAGATCTTGCCGAGGTGCTTGTTCTCGTGGAGGAGCTGATGAGCCTCGGCGACGCCGTCGAAGCCCATCACGCGCCAGAGGACCGGCTGGATCTTGCCCTCGGCCATCAGCTCGTTGGCCCGCCAGCACTCGTACGCGTTGGCGAAGTGCGAGCCGATGATCTGCTTCTGGCGCATCCACAGGTACCTCACGTCGAAGTCCAGCGTGTAGCCCGAGGTGGCGCCGCAGATCACGACCTTGCCGAACGGCTTGACCACGAAGACGGAGGTCGGGAAGGTCGCCTGGCCGACGTGCTCGAAGACGATGTCGGGCGAGTCTCCGAGGATCTCCTTGACTCGCTTGGCGAAACCGCGCGACTCCTTGAAGCGCAGCTTCTCGGCCTCCCGGTCCATGAGGTTCTCGTTCGTCCGCATCATCCCGGTGAAGTCGTTGCGGTTGATGTAGTCGACCGCCCCGAGCCGCTTGACCAGCTCGCCCTTGTCGTCGGAGGAGACGACGCCGACCGCGTTCGCGCCGGAGGCCGCGCACAGCTGCGTCGCGAACACGCCGAGGCCGCCTGCGGCGCCCCAGATCAGCACGTTGTGCCCGGCCTGGAGCTTGCATTGGTCGATCAGCATCCGGTAGGCCGTGAAGTAGGTGAGCCCGTAGGCCGACGATTCGGCCCAGGAGAGGTTCTTCGGCTTGGGCAGGAGCTGCTGCGCCTGGACCTTGGTGAACTGGGCGAATGAGCCCCAGGTCGTCTCATACCCCCAGATCTCCTGGCTGGGAGCGGCGAGGGGGTCGAGGCCATGCACCTCGACGTCCTCGTAGGAGGCCTGGTTGCAGTGGATCACGACCTCGTCGCCGGGCTTCCACTTGGTGACGCCCTCACCGACCTTCCAGACGATGCCGGAGGCGTCGGAGCCGCCGATGTGGTGCCCCCACTGCTCGTGGTCGCCGTAGCCGAACACCGAGACGGGCTTGCCGAGCGCCGCCCAGACGTTGTTGAAGTTGACGCTGGCCGCCATCACGCGAACGATCACCTCGAACGCGCCGGGCTCCGGGACCTCGATCTCCTCGACCTGGAAGGCGTCCTTGGGCTCACCCTCGCGCTCCGGGCGAATCACCCAGGCGGCCATCTTCTCGGGCAGCTCCCCCGGCTCGACTTCGAGCTTCGATACGTCGGCGATCTCTACGGCCATTTCACTCCCGTTCGGTGGTCTTGGACGCTCGGATCGTAGTCAACGGCCGAGTGTCAGGTTCCCGTCCGAACCCGCGACTACGTTCGTGAGTCCATGGAAGCGTCAGAGAAACCACAGCTCCCGCTGGACCACGACCGGACCGGCGGGGCGGTGCGCGCCATCGATGATCGACTGATCATCGAGCGGCTCGAGGTCCACGACGCCGGCGTCGCCAGGGTCGTCCGGGAGCAGGCGAACAAGCAGCATCCGCCGAGCGAGACGGTGACCCGGGCGATCGAGATCGGTGCCCGCCTCATCGAGTCCGAGGGGACGGCCGCGAACGTCGACTACGTCCGCGGGGAGCTCGAGCGGCAGCTGCGTCCGCTCGCAGAGCAGCTCGGAGGAGTCATCGAAGAGGGCCAGGAGGAGTTCGCCGAGCGCCTCGCCGGCAGCTTCGACAGCGAGCGCAGTGGCTCTGTCCAGCAGCAGATCCGCGAGATGCTGATCGCCGCGATGGACCATCAGCGGACCCAGCTCGCCAAGCAGTTCTCGACGCAGGACGGGTCAAATCCGCTGGCCGACTTCAAGGAGGGCGTGGTCCGGGCCGTACAACATTCGGAGGAGCTTCAGCAGGCCGCGCACGCCGAGGATCGCAAGCGCATCGAGGCACTGACCACCGAGCTGACTTCGCTCAGGGAACGTCTCGGTGCCAAGGAGGAGCTGGAGGCCGAGCAGTCTCGGGGTACGGCGAAGGGCCGCGATTTCGAGGAGCGAGTCCACGCGCTCCTCGACGAGATTGCCGCGGCACGCGGCGATGCCGCGCACCACGTCGGAGATCAGGCGGGCGAGACGCGCGGAAAGAAGGGGGACACGGTGGTCGAAATCGGCGCGGCGGCCGGCCCTTGCCTCGGCAAGGTCGCCTTCGATCCCAAGGACAGCCAGCTCACCCGGCCCAAGGCATGGGAGGTTCTGAACGGGTCGCTCGACGATCGCGGAGCCGCCTACGCCGTTCTCGTCGTCGCGAGCGAGGACAACGTCCCGGCGAACACACAGAGCCTCGTGGAGTACGAGGGCAACAAACTGATCGTTGCGGTGGACCGGGAAGATCCGGAGCGAAACCTGCTCGAGGCTGCATACGGCATCGCCCGGGCCAGGGCTTTGGCCGCAAGGCAGGACGAGCTCGCCCTCGATGCGCCGGCGATGAAGGAGGCGATCGATGAGGCGAGACGGGCGCTGGAGTCCCTCAAGACGGCTCGGCAGGCCCTGACCGGGGTGCGCAAGAACGCCGATAGCATCGAGTCGACCCTGGCAGCGATGGAAGAGGGCGCCAAGGCCGCGCTGGCGCGCGCCGACAGCCTGATCGCCGACGCCCTCGAGTCGGCGACCTGAACGAGAATGCGTCCAAGCCCCTCTCGGAAAATCAGGGATTCATTCGACGTGGACGACATAGAGGCCAGAGAGAAAATGGAAGCGTCCGAGAACGCTGGAAGGTCACGGCCGGGACGTGGCGGACCTGCACTACACCGCATAGATCCCGACCGGGTCGCCCAGTCGCTGGCCGCCGACGGCAACGCCGACGGCTACGCGCGGCTCCACGTGATGGTCAACACCGTCTTCGACCGGCTGGTCGCCGATCCGGAGCGCGGTTTCTCAGATCCCTAGGGCAGCAGCAGGTCGTTCTGCCCCGACGCACGCTCGGGTCCGACCGTGAAGCTGAAAGGCCGCGCCCCAAAGCCGTCGACGCCCGCCTCGTAGCTGCCGGTCTTCATGTCGACCCTGAGCGTCTCGGCACTGGACGGCGGGATCTGGTCGCTGTCGGCGTCCACCGGACCCTGGATGGTCAGGGTCCCCGGCCTGGTCGTCAGATTCGCGATCGTGAAGTTGACGAGGCCCGCGCCGAACTCCTTGGGTGAGACGGCGACGCCGTCCTTCGCGATCTTCACGGACACCTCTGCCGGGACCGGTGGCCGCGGATCGTTCTTGAAGTCGCTGCGACCGCAGCCGGCCACGGCCAGCGCCGTGACGAGGGCGGCGGCCAACAGCAGCACTCTGCCCCTCTCCCGCAGCATGCGCGGAGGAATCTAACCGAACCGGAGGGTTCGCCGCGACAGTCAGGCGTCGATGAAGGGGAGGTCGACGACCTCACCCGTGACGCCGTCGTCTCCCACGGCCACCCGGTCCCCCTCGCCGGCCTCCCGGCGGATGATCGCCAGGGCGATGGGCCCGAGTGCGGGGGAGAGGCAGGCGGTTCCGACGCTGCCGACGTCCTTTTCCCCCAGGACCAGCGAATCGCCCGGCCGGGCCGGAGCGCTCAGTCGCAGCCCGCGGAGCGTCCTGTTCGGCCTGCCGCGGTAGTGAAGACGCGCCACGGGCTCCTGCCCGATGTAGCAGCCCTTGTCGAAGTCGACGGCGCGCTCGGTGATGTCCGCCTCGGCGGGCATCGACTCGGGCCCCATGTCGCGGCCGAAGCGGGGCCTGCCGGATTCGACGCGGATGATCTCGGCAGCGTCCTCGCTCACCTCGGCGGCGCCGGCGGCCTCGAGCCGCTGGACCAAGGCGGGCGCGGAATCGGCACGAGTGAGCAGGTCGACGCCGACGTCGGTGGCGACCCCGAGGACGTCGATTCCGTCCCACTCGCGGAAGCGCTGGGCGTGCTCCGGCCCCAGGCCGTCGAAGCCGGTGAGCTCCCGAGCGCGCGGCCCGATCACGGAGATGATCGCCCACCGCTCGCTGACCTCCTCGACCTCGACCTCCCGCCCGATGCTGTAGGTGCGCAGGTGCTTGAGGACCGCGGGCGCGAGCTCGGGCTCGAGATCGATCCAGAGGTCGTCGTTCTCGAGATGCAGGAGCCGCATGTCGGCCTGCAGATGTCCCTTGCGGTCGAGGAGCGCCGTGTAGCAGCCCGCCTCTCGCTCCAGCGCCTCGATGTCGTTGGTCAGCTGCCCCTGCAGGTACTCGGCCGCGTCCGGTCCGCGGACGATCAGGGCGGCAAGCTCGCGCGGGAGATAGCCGGCCTCCTCACGGAGCGCCCGGTACTGCCCGTCGAGCTCCACCGGCGTCGCGATCTCGGCCACGGGCTGATTGTAGGCGGGGGCCTCCGTGAGAATTTCGCTCCGCCCAGGCGCCTGAAAGTTAGACATGCCTAAATTCAGGTTTCGGTTGTGCTTCAATCAATTCCGATGACGAAGCTCAACAGGCGGAACCTCCTGATCGGCGGAGCGGCAGCAGGGGCGAGCCTGCCGGCCCTGCACCAGCTCATCCCGCATCAGGGGCTGCACGAGGCCATCGAGGGCGCCTCGGCTGCCGAGCACGGGGCCGGGCACGGAGGGGCCGCCGCGCTCCACGGCGGCGGGGCCGCCGGGCCCACCTTCGGTCAGGGCCGGACCGTCGACCACGCGCGGAACGGCTTCCACCCGACCGAGATGGTCCGCGACTTCGACTGGGGCAGGACGCGGAGGCTTGCCGGCGGCCGTGTGCTGCGGGAGTGGACGCTGGTCGCCGGGGACAAGGAGATCGAGGTCGCTCCCGGCGTCCACTACCCGGCTTGGACCTACAACGGCCGGGTGCCTGGACCCACCCTCCGCTGCCGGGAGGGCGATCTGCTCCGTGTCCGTCTCGTCAACGGCTCCGAGCATCCCCACACGATCCACTTCCACGGGCTCCATCCCTCCGAGATGGATGGGGTCCCGGGGGTGGGCGCCGGGTTGATCGCGAGTGGTGGCGAGACCACCTACGAGTTCAAGGCCGAGCCGTTCGGGCTCCACCTCTACCACTGCCACGCGGGACCGCTGGCCGAGCACATCGCCCGCGGGCTCTATGGCGCCTTCATCGTCGATCCCGCCAAGGGCCGCCCCGAGGCGGACGAGCTGGCGATGGTGATGAACGGCTTCAACACCAACTTCGACGCGGAGGGCAACCAGATCTACGGGGTCAACACCGTCGCCTTCCACTATGTCAACGAGCCGGTCGAGGTCAGGCGCGGTGAGCCGGTCCGGATCTACCTCGTCAACGCGCTGGAGTTCGACCCGATCAACTCGTTCCACATCCACGCGAACTTCTTCAACTACTACCCGACGGGGACCTCGCTGCAGCCGGCGGAATTCACCGACACCGTCATGCAGGCGCAGGGACAGCGGGGGATCCTCGAGCTCGAGTTCCCCTATGTCGGGGACTACATGTTCCACGCCCACAAGACGGAGTTCGCCGAGCTCGGCTGGATGGGCTTCTTCCGGGTCGGCGGCGACCGGGACCGCAGCCGCCAGCCCGCTGCCTTCCACCAGTCCGATGAGGGCGGGAGCGAGAGCGCCTGATGGAAGCGGCGACCGAGACAGCACCCGAGCCCAAGCGCGCGCCGCTCTGGGCCGTGATCGGGACGCCGCTCGCGTTGATCGGGGCAGCGATCGCGGGTTTCGCCGTGCTCGGTGGCCCTGGTCTCGAGGAGCGGCGTGGGCCCGCGACCGAGGAGCTGGCCGTCGAGCGCACCGTGCTGCATCCGGGGGAGGTCGAGCTGACCGTCCGCAACACGGGTCCCGATGACGTGCAGGTGGCGCAGGTCGCGGTCAACGACGCCTACGTGGCGTTCACCGCCCAGCCCGAGGGGGAGGTCGGCCATCTCGGCGAGCAGAAGCTCAACCTCGACTATCCGTGGCAGGAGGGCGGCGCGTACACGATCTCAATGCTGACCTCGACGGGGGCGACGATCGAGCACACCATCGACGTCGCGGTGGAGACCCCCGAAGCCGGGGGCGGCTTCTACGGGCTGATGACCCTGCTCGGTGTCTACGTCGGGGTGATCCCAGTGATCCTCGGGATGCTGTTCATGCCGATGCTGCGCCGGGTCTCGGATGACTGGGTGCGCCTGTTCATGGCGCTCACGATCGGGCTGCTGGGCTTCCTCGTCATCGACGGGAGCCTGGAGGGGATCGAGATCGGACAGGGTTCCAGCGGCGCCTTCGGCGGTGTCGAACTGCTCTTCCTCGGAGCGGCGCTCGCGTACCTGGCGCTGACCGCGGTTGACCGCCGCCTCAAGGCCGGGATCGCGCGAAGGCGAACCGCGGGTGCGGGAGCGTTCCGGCTTTCGCTGATGGTCGCCATCGGAATCGGGCTGCACAACCTCGGCGAGGGTCTGGCGATCGGCTCTGCATACGCGGTGGGCTCGCTGGCTCTGGGCGCGTTCCTCGTCATCGGTTTCGCGATCCACAACACCACCGAGGGCGTGGCGATCGTGGCGCCGCTGGCACGGGCGGATTCGCCGGGCATCCCGCGTCTCCTGGGTCTCGGCCTGATTGCGGGAGGGCCGGCGATCCTCGGGGCGGTGATCGGCGCCGCCGCCTACAACCAGGAGCTCGCCACCTTCCTGATCGGGGTCGGCGTCGGGGCGATCATCCAGGTGATCGGCCAGCTGTTGCCCTCGATCCGCGACCGACAGGGCCAGGCCCTCTACCCACTCAGCATCGCCGGGCTGGTGGCCGGCGCGGGAATCCTCTACGTGACGAGCCTGATGGTGAGCGTCTGATGCGCGGCCACCACGCTCATCGGGAGCGCTCCGTCAACGAGGGAGCCGAGAACTACGCGAAGGCGATCTACCACCTGCAGGGCCGAAGCGATGAGCCCGTCCACACCAACGCCGTCGCCGAGCGGCTCGGGGTGACGGCGGCGTCGGCGTCGGCGATGCTGAGGCGCCTGTCCGACGAGGGCCTGGTCGACTACGAGCCGTATCACGGGGCCCGGCTCACTCCCAAGGGGGAGGCGGTGGCGCTCGAGACGATCCGCCATCACCGGCTGATCGAGCTCTTCCTGGCCGAGGTCCTGGGTATGCCCTGGGACCGGGTCCATGAGGAGGCCGAGGTGCTGGAGCACCACATCTCGGAGGAGCTCGAGGAGCTGATCGCGGCCAAGCTCGGACAGCCGGCGCTCGACCCGCATGGGGATCCCATTCCCGATCGTGACCTCGCAATCAGCAGCGACGATTCAGTGCCGCTCACCGAGCTCGAGCCGGGCGAGCCGGGGATCTTCGCCCGCGTCTCCGACAGCGACGCCTCGATGCTCCGCTACCTGGCGGAGCGGAACATCCAGCCGGGTGACCGCCTGCTGGTCAAGGACCGCGAGCCGTTCGGGGGCGCGGTGGTGGTCGAGATCGCCGGCCGCATCCACCCGCTCGGCCCGCAGCTCGCCGAAAGCATGAGGATCAGTCGGGGGCGCGATGAATAAGCCCGACCTCAGGATGGGGGAGGACGCGACCCTCGTCAAGCCGCTGCCCGGCGCGGCGGGCGGTCCCGCGCAGGACGTGGACGGCAACGGCGCCGTTGAGGGCGCCCTACCGGGTGAGGCTGCCGTTGCCCGGGCGGCTCGCGCATCTCTGGAGGGGCGCACGCGCGGTCTGCCGCGTATCTGGCCGTTCATGGGACCGGCGTTCATCGCGGCCGTCGCCTACATCGATCCAGGCAACTTCGCGACCAACATCGCCGGCGGCGCCAAGTTCGGCTATCTGCTGCTCTGGGTCGTTCTCGCCGCGAACCTGATTGCGATGGTCGTTCAGACGCAGTCGGCCAAGCTCGGGATCGCGACGGGCAGGAACCTGGCGGAGGCATGCCGGGACTCGTTCTCCAGGCGGACATCGATCGGCCTCTGGATCCAGGCCGAGATCGTGGCGGCGGCCTGTGACGTCGCCGAGGTCGTCGGAGCTGCCCTCGGGCTCAACCTGCTGTTCGGCATCCCGCTGTTCCCGGCAGGCCTGCTGGCCGGGGCGGGGGCCTTTGCGATCCTGGCGCTGCAGCAGAAGGGCTTTCGGCGACTGGAGGCCGTGATCGCGGGCATGGTCGGCGTCGTGGTCGCCGCCTTCGCCTTCGAGATCTTCAACTCAAACCCTGACGGCGGCGAGATTGCCAAGCATCTCTTTACCCCGGGTTTCGCGGGG
Source organism: Solirubrobacterales bacterium (assembly GCA_035712865.1). Classification (GTDB taxonomy): domain Bacteria; phylum Actinomycetota; class Thermoleophilia; order Solirubrobacterales; family 70-9; genus DASUPK01. Next base: position 4,041 of record DASTAI010000139.1, on the reverse strand, counting down.
ACCGAGAGCATCCTGCTCGCCACCGGGATCATCGGCGCGACCGTCATGCCCCACGTGATCTATCTGCACTCGGCGCTGACACAGCGTCGCATCGTCGGCCGGAACGCCAAGGAGCGACGTCAGATCCTGCGCTTCGAGAAGATCGACGTGGTCATCGCGATGGCCCTGGCGGGGCTGGTCAACCTCTCGATGATGATCATGGCCGCGGCCCTCTTCCACTCGAGCGGGCTCGTCGGGATCGACACCATCGACGGGGCGTTCGATGGTCTCAAGCAGCTGGTGTCTCCGGGAGCGGCGACAGTCTTCGGGATCGCGCTGCTGGCGTCGGGTTACGCCTCCTCCTCGGTCGGAACGATGTCCGGCCAGGTCGTGATGCAGGGCTTCATCCGGCGGAGGATCCCGCTGTTCGTGCGGCGGGCCATCACCCTCGCGCCGGCGTTGATCGTCCTCGGGATCGGACTCGACCCGACCGACGCGCTGGTGGGCAGTCAGGTGGTGCTCTCCTTCGGGATCCCCTTTGCGCTCGTCCCCCTCGTGCTCCTCGGCAGGCGTCGCGAGCTGATGGGAGCGCTCACGAACCCACCCTGGCTGACCGCGCTCGTGGCGGTGCTCTCGTCGCTGATCATCGCCCTCAACGTCTTCCTGCTGGAGCAGCTCTTCTTCGCATAGGTACAGTCCGTCCGTGGCTCTCGCCCAGGATTTCCAGGAGGTCGTCGACACTCTTCCGGATGACTGGACCGACCTCTCTCTCGATCTACGGATCGCAGACGAGTCCCGCTACGTCGACGCCGCGCTGATGCTCTCCCAGGTGAACGCCCAGCCCTACTCGCGCGCGGAGTGGCACTGGCGGATCAATGTGGCTCATCGCTTTGGGCACGCGGCCGCGGCCGAGACCGTGCGGGGAGTGCTGACGAAGCTCGATGGCGAGGGAATCTCCGGCGAGCTTCGCGTCCGCGACGCTCAGGAGGGGCGTGCGGAGATCAGGGAGTGGTGGGGGCGGCCGGACAGCGCTCGGCGCGAGTTCCTGCGGCGCAGAAGCCTCTAGCTCCGGATCCGCTCGGGCTCGCCCACCCGAAAGTGCGAGGGGATCACCGCCGCCAGCTGATTGGCGATGATCCGGGCGCGGTTGATCTCGGTCCGGGCCCAGGAGCGGTGCTCCTCACTCATCGCCTCCACGATCCCGAGGCTCTCGCCGCCGAGGACGATGGGAACCATGAGCAGCGAGCTGTAGCCCTGGGAGAGAAGAAACCTGACCTCCGCGCCGTCGGCGTCGGGATCGCCCACGATCACCTGCGTGGCCTCCTGCTCCTCGAGGACCCTGGCGGTCGCCGGGAACTCCGCGACCGAGAAGAACTCGTCCTGAACCTGGTCGCCGCTCTCGGCGAGTGTCTGCAGCTGATGCCTGTCCGGATGCCAGCGCGAGAGCGCGATCTTGTCCGCGTTGAGCTCGCCCGCCATGAGCTCGAGCGTGCTGTATAGGTCCGACGAGGTCCTCGTATTGGCAAGTCGGCCGGCGAGGTGCTCGAGGCGCCGGTCGCCGGCCGAGATCGCGGGTGAGTCTCCACCGGGGCTCGAGATCAGCGCCTCGGCGAGTGCGCTCCGGCAGGTCTCGGCCGCGTGCGGTGAGATCCGGCTCCAGGGCGGCGCGGGACGGCCGAGCGCGTATCCCTGGCCCCACGGCACGTCGAGGTTCGCGAGGACCTCGATGTCGTCGTGCTCCTCGATCCCCTCGGCGCAGACGGTGGCGCCGACGCGGCGCGCGAACCGGACGAGCGATTCGACCAGGGCCATCCGCACGGGGTCGGAGTGGATCGCGCGGGTCAGATCCAGATCCAGCTTGACGATGTCGGGGCGGACCCACATCACCTGCTTCAGCCCGGCGTAGCCGGCGCCCGCGTCGTCGATCGCGATCCGGGCTCCGCGCTCGCGGAGGTCGGCGAGGCTGTCCGCGAGCAGGCTGTCGCCGATGTAGACCTCGTGCTCGGTGAGCTCGATCACGAGGTCCGAGAGATCGCCGGGGAGAACGCTTCTCACCACGTCGGTGGAGAGTGCCGAGGGGCTGACGTTAACCGCCAGGTAAGTGCCCGGTGGGCGCCCCGAGACTGCCAGCGCCGCCTCGATGGCCGCCGCCTCGAGCTGCGGGCCGAGGCCGCAGGCGTTCGCCTGCGCGAACCAGGTGGAGGGCGGCCGCTCCGGGGAGTCGGGAAAGCGGGCGAGCGCCTCGTAGCCGAGCAGGCGACCGGTGGTCAGGGAGGCGACGGGCTGAAAGACCGGCTCGACCGCGCGCTGCCGGAGAATCCGCTCGATCTCGGAGCGCTGTGGCGCGTCACCCGACAGCCGCACGTGGTCGGGATCGAAGCGCCGGGTGCGGGACTTGCCCGACCGCTTTGCCCAGTAGAGCGCGCCCTCGGCAAGCTGGAGCAGGGAGCGGGCGCCGTCGGCGTCCACCGGGAAGACGGCGACGCCCGCCGAGCAGGTGAGCTCGGATCCCGCTGGGGCGAGCTGCCCGATGGCGATTCGAACCTGCTCCGCGAGCTCCTGGGCCACGTCGGCGTCGCCGCCGGGAAGGATGAGCGCGAACTCCTCGCCGCCGGTGCGGGCCGCGATGTCGTCGCCGCGGACCGACTGGCGAAGCTTGGCGCCGACGCCCTGGAGAATCCCATCCCCGAACGGATGCCCATGGCGCTCGTTGATCGTCTTGAAGTCGTCGAGGTCGAGGACGACGAGGGCGACGCTGTCGCGCCTCGCCTCGGCCTCGCGCAGCTTGGTGCGCAGCGCCTGGTGGAAGCCGCGGTGGTTCGTGAGACCCGTGAGTGAATCCGTCTCGGCCAGGCTCTGAAGCGCCGTCTGCTGACGGTAGAGAAGGACCGTGAGGACGACGGTGAGCGACACTCCGACCACGCCGAAGGCGGCGAGCTCATAGTCGTCCCCGGCGAGCGCGACCCCGAGCACGGCCCCCCAGAGGACCGAGAAGCCCAGGGCTGCCCATGGAAGCAGCCTGCGGGTGGAGTAGCGCAGTTGGCGGATCTGCCCCACGAGAGGAGCTATCGGGAACTCATGTCCACATCTGAATCCCGACTTTTTGGTCAAATGGCCTGCGTGGACGCATGAACCCCGTGGACGTTCAGAGCCCCTGATGGCCAGAATCGCCGCCGTTGGGGCGGACCTGATGCTGGCGAGCCGCGTCCGCACCTCCCTCGAGGCGAGCGGTCACGAGGTCGAGCAGGACGCCCAGCTCCCGGACGAGCTCGCCGGCATCGACCTCGTTGTCGCCGACCTCGACGCGGTTTCCCCGGAGACCCTCGGCGAGCTCGAGACGCCGGTGATCGGCTTCTACCAGCACACCGACACCGAGACCAAGCAGCGCGCGGATGCCGCCGGCCTCGCATTCGCGGTCCCCCGCAGCCGGATGGTCAGGGAGCTGCCGGAGCTGGTCGACCGGGCACTGGCGAACTAGCGGCAAACGTTCTCGGCGAGACCGGACGCGACCTGAGCGGAGGATCCGCGAGAGATCACCCCGCTGTCCGTCGCCCATTTCACCCAGGACATCGCGGGCACACCGATGAGGCGGGAGGTGAACTTGCCTCCCAGCGAGAACGCATGGCCCTGCAGCAATGCCTGGAGCTGGGCCACCTGCGAGCCTCGGTCAAGATCCGGGACCTGCTCGAGCAGGTCGTCGAGCGCCGCCTGGGGCTGGCTCCCCATCCGCCGGTAGCCGTTGTCGAGCGCAGCCGCGAGCTTCCTGGCCAGGGCGCAGCGCCCGGGCGTGGTGGCGACGACCAGCTCCGGGTACCGCGGTGCGCCGAACTGGTCCACGCGGAACTCCTGGACCGGGATGTCCCGCTGCTGGAGCTCCACTCCCTCCGCGTTCCAGAAAGCGGTGGCAGCATCGACTTTCCCCGCCGCCAGATCCGCCACTGCGTTGAAGCCGATCGTCACCCGGTGCACGTCGGAGGGATCCACGCCGCCGGACCGCAGCACGGTGTCGAGCACGGCGTCGTCTGAGGGGACGCCGGTGACCCCGACGGTCTTTCCGGCTAG
>DASTAI010000138.1:0-3336 GCA_035712865.1 Solirubrobacterales bacterium | reverse complement strand
ACCCGCAGGCCCTGCGCGAGGCCGCCGAGCGCGTGCTCGCCGAGGATCCGCCGGCAAGGCCCCCGGTGATCCCGCTCTGGGACGGCCGGGCTGGGCCGCGCGCCGCCGCGGCGATCGAGGGATATCTCGCCCAAAATGGATGAGCGGCAGGACCGTGCCCCGCTTGCGCGAAAACGCGAGTCATGGAGAGCGCAAGCCGGACCCTGGTCATGTCTCCCCCCGAGCTCTGGGAGGTGATCGACCAGCACGACCGCATGCAGGGCCTGATGTGTGCCCTGATCGGCCGGGCGACGGAGGTGACGGTCAACCAGCGTGAGCCGGAGTCGGTTTTGCGCTGGGAGGCCTGTGAGGACGGCGATGCCTGGATCGAGGTGCAGCTCTCCGAAAAAGGCTGGGGCACCAACGTCAGGCTGCAGGCAGAGAACGGAGGCGGGCCGACGAAGCTCGAGGGCTGGCTGGACGCGGTCCTCGACGAGCTGGCGACCCCGCAGAAGCGCCCCTTCGAGGGCATCAGCGACGCGCCTCCGAAGGCCGAGCCCGAGCCGCGCCTTGAGCCCGAGCCCGAGCCGGCCGCGGTCGTGGCGCCGCTCGCCGAGACGCCGGAGCCGGAGGACCCAGAGCCCGGCACCCCCGAGCCGGAGACGGACGAGCCCGTGCCGGAGCCCGAGCCCGTCAGGCAGGGCAAGCTGCGCCGCTTCTTCGGCCTCTAGCCGTATCCCTCGCCGGCGTTTGCCCCGATAGTTGAGTGGGCAATAATCTCTCGGTGATGAAGGGCTTCGTCCTCGAGAGCCTCGACTCACAACCGGCCCTGCGCGAGGACCTCCAAGGCCCCCCGGAGCCCGGCGAGGGCGAGCTGGTCGTCCGGGTTCGAGCCTCCTCGGCCAACCCGATCGACAACGCGATCGCGGCGGGGATGCTTCGCCAGATCGCCGAGTACCGCTTCCCCGTGATCCTCGGCCGGGACTTCGCCGGCGTCGTCGAACGCTCCGGTCCTGGCTCCGAGCTACAGGAGGGAGACGAGGCGTTCGGCTTCGTCCCGGGCGTCGGCGCCGACGTGCACGACGGCGCCTGGACCGAGAGCGCCCTGGTGCCGCCGGGCCACGCCGCCCGCAAGCCCAGCGGGGTCGGCTTCGAGGCGGCGGGCGCGGCGTCGGTCGCGGCGCTGACCGCCATGGCAGCGGTCGATGCGATCGCGCTCAGCGGTGACGACACCGCGGGGGGGCGACGTCGCGAGCTGGTTGCGCGAGCTCGAGCAGGCCGGGATCGACGCGCTGATCGACACCGTCTCGCGCAGCCCTGAGGACCTCGACGTCTACGCCGCGGCTCTGACGGACGGAGGGCGGGTGGCCTCCCCCGTGCGGGCCGCCGGTGAGGGAGCGAACCGACACAACGTCGGCAGCTCCGCCGAGGGCGGCGCGCTCGAGCGCCTCGCCGAACTGCTGGCGAGTGGGGATCTACGGGTGCCGATCCAGCGCACCTACTCGCTGGAGGACGCCGGCTCCGCGCTGACGGACCTCCAGCAAGAGCACACCCAGGGCAAGCTCGGGATCACCCTGGCCTAACTATCCTTGCCCCGATGGCCACCCGGCCGAAGGACGAGGCAGAGCAGCAGGTGACTGACGGCGCGCCCCGGGACGGCGGCGCCTCAGAGGCCGATCAGCAGGCGGCCCTCGAGGACGACCTGCATCGCTACATCGCGCCGCTCCTCCCGGAGGAGGAGCGAGCCGGGCACCGCATCACCGACTCCGGGATCGAGATCAAGCGCCTCTATGAGGAGGACGACGTCAAGCCCGGCCTACAGGAGCGCCTCGGCGAGCCGGGCGAGTACCCCTACACCCGCGGCATCCACCCCGGCATGTACCGCGACCGGCTCTGGACGATGCGCCAGTACGCCGGCTTTGCCAGCCCCGAGGACACCAACGAGCGCTACCGCTACCTGACCGAGCACGGCTCGACCGGGCTCTCGATGGCATTCGACCTGCCGACGCAGCTGGGCCGCGACTCCGACGACCCGCTCTGCGCCGGCGAGGTGGGCCGCACCGGCGTCCCGATCGACACCCTCGAGGACATGCGGATCTGCTTCGACCAGATCGACCTCGCCGAGGTCTCGACCTCGATGACGATCAACGCTCCGGCGGCGATCCTCCTTCTGCTCTACGAGCTGGTCGGCGAGGAGCAGGGCGTGCCGGCGGCGGAGCTGCGGGGCACGGTCCAGAACGACGTGCTCAAGGAGTACGTGTCTCGCGGCAACTACATCTTCCCCCCGGAGCCGACGATGCGGCTGACGACCGACATCTTCGCCTACTGCCACGAGAACGTCCCGAAGTGGAACACGATCTCGATCTCCGGCTACCACATGCGCGAGAAGGGCTGCTCGGCGGTGCAGGAGGTCGCCTTCACCCTCGCCAACGCAATCGCCTACGTCGAGGCGGGGATCGAGGCGGGGCTGGACGTGGATCGCTTCGGGCAGCGACTCGCCTTCTTCTTCAACGGCCACAACAACGTCTTCCAGGAGATCGCCAAGTTCCGGGCGGTGCGTCGGATGTGGGCGAAGATCATGCGGGAGCGATTCGGCGCCAGCGACGAGAAGGCGCAGATGATCCGCTTCCACACACAGACCGGCGGGGTCACTCTCCAGGCGCAGCAGCCGGAGGTGAACATCATTCGCGTCGCGCTCCAGGGATTCGCGGCGGTGGCGGGCGGCACCCAGTCGCTCCACACCAACGGCTTCGACGAGGCCCTCGCCCTGCCCACCGAGCGCTCCGCGCGGATCGCGCTCCGGACGCAGCAGGTGCTCGCCTACGAGTCCGGCGTCGCCGACACGGTCGATCCCTTCGCCGGCTCCTATTTCATCGAGTCGCTCACCGACGAGATCGAGGAGCGCTCCTGGGAGCTGATGAAGAAGGTCGAGGATCTCGGGGGCTCGGTGAACGCCCTCGAGTTCATCCAGAAGGAGATCGAGGAGTCGGCGATCTCATACCAGGAGCGCTATGCGTCGGGGCAGGACGTCGTCGTCGGGGTGAACAAGTTCGTCACTGACCAGGTCGACGACGTCGACATCCTCAAGGTCGACCCCGAGTCGGAGAGTCGCCAGCTCACCCGCCTCGCGAAGTGGAAGGAGAACCGCGACCAGGCCGAGGTGGAGAGGCGGCTCGAGGAGCTGCGAGAGGTCGCCCGCAGCGAGGGCAATCTGCTGCCGCCGATCAAGGAGGCGCTGCGCGTCGGCGGCTCGATCGGCGAGGTCTGCAACGCGATGCGCGACATCTTCGGCGAGTACCGCGGCGGCGCTTTCTTCTAGAGGCTGCCGGCGAGGCGCCAGATCGCCCACCGCCGGTT